>NZ_JBHWBS010000055.1:0-22358 GCF_042735655.1 Streptomyces sp. NPDC059567
CGCCGCGGGGCCCGGGGGCCCCCCCCCCGCGGGGGGCGCCCGGCCACAAACTGTGGCCCCCCCCGGCGGCGGGGGGGCGCGCCCCGCCCGCCCGGGGGGGGGGGGCCGGGGGCCGTCCGGGCGAGCCACTAGGCTGGGGCCCTCCTGTACGTCGCACCCCGGGGAGAGATCCGCATGGCACCCGCCATCCCTGCCGCCATGGAACGGCCGCACTTCATCGGCATCGGCGGTGCCGGAATGTCGGGCATCGCGAAGATCCTCGCCCAGCGCGGGGCGAAGGTGGCCGGCAGCGACGCGAAGGAGTCCGCGACCGCCGAAGCGCTGCGCGCCCTCGGCGTCACCGTCCACATCGGCCACGCGGCCGCCCACCTCGCCGACGACGCCACCGCCGTCGTCGTCTCCAGCGCCATCCGCGCCGACAACCCCGAGCTGGCCCGCGCCGCCGAGCTCGGCATCCCGGTCGTCCACCGCTCCGACGCCCTCGCCTCCCTGATGGACGGCCTGCGCGCGATCGCCGTCGCCGGTACGCACGGCAAGACCACGACCACCTCCATGCTGGCCGTCGCCCTCACCGAACTCGGCCTCGACCCCTCGTACGCCATCGGCGGCGACCTCGCGGGCCCCGGCACCAACGCCCGCCACGGCGCGGGGGAGGTCTTCGTCGCCGAGGCCGACGAGAGCGACCGCAGCTTCCAGAAGTACGACCCCGAGGTCGCGATCGTCCTCAACGTGGAGCTGGACCACCACGCGAACTACGCGTCGATGGACGAGATCTACGAGTCCTTCGAGGCGTTCGCGGCCAAGATCCGCCCCGGCGGCACCCTGGTCGTCGGCGAGCACTCCGGCGCCCGCGAGCTGGCCGCCCGGGTCGCGCACCGCGAGGGGCTGGGCATCGTCACCGTCGGCGAGGCCGAGAGCTCCGACGTGTGGATCCGCTCGATCGTGCCGAACGGCATGACCAGCGAGGTCGTCGTCGTCCTCGACGGCGTCGAGCACACCTTCACCGTCTCCGTCCCCGGCCGCCACTACGCCCACAACGCCGCCGCGGCCCTCGCCGCAGGCGCCCGCGTCGGCATCGACCCCGCCGAGCTGGCCCAGGCCCTCACCGCGTACACCGGAGTCGGCCGGCGCCTCCAGCTCAAGGGCGAGGCGGCGGGCGTCCAGGTCATCGACTCGTACGCGCACCACCCCACCGAGATGACCGCCGACCTGGAGGCCATGCGCGGCGCCGCCGGAGCCTCGCGCCTCCTGGTCGTCTTCCAGCCCCACCTCTTCTCCCGCACCCAGGAGCTGGGCAAGGAGATGGGCGACGCCCTCACCCTCGCCGACGCCTCCGTGGTCCTCGACATCTACCCCGCCCGCGAGGACCCGATCCCCGGCATCACCAGCGAGCTGATCATCACGGCGGCCCGCGCGGCCGGCGCCGACGTGACGGCGGTGCACGACAAGGAGACCGTCCCGGAGGTGATCGCGGGAATGGCCAAGCCCGGTGATCTCGTTCTCACGATGGGCGCGGGCGACGTCACGGACCTCGGACCGCGGATCCTCGCCCACCTGTCGAAGTAGAGGGAGAGAGCTCATGTCGTACGACGTCGAGAAGCCGGACGAGCAGTGGCGTGCGGAGCTGACCCCGGCGGAGTACCAGGTACTGCGCCAGGCGGGCACCGAGCCCGCGTTCCGGGGTGAGTACACCGACACCACGACCAAGGGCGTCTACTCCTGTCGGGCCTGCAGCGCCGAGCTCTTCACCTCGACCGAGAAGTTCGAGTCGCACTGCGGCTGGCCGTCCTTCTACGACCCGAAGGACAGCGACGCCGTCGAACTGATCGAGGACCGCTCGCACGGAATGGTCCGCACCGAGGTGCGGTGCGCTCGCTGCGGCTCGCACCTGGGCCATGTCTTCGAGGGCGAGGGCTACCCGACGCCGACGGACCAGCGCTACTGCATCAACTCGATCTCGCTGCGGCTGACGCCGGAGTCGGATTCGTAGCCTTCGGACGAGGCTCGCGCATGCCCCTGGTTGACCACGGTCGGCCGGGGGCACGTTCGTGTGTGATCGGGTGACGCGTGTGACGTGACGAAGGGGGGAGCGTTCGTGGAACCGGTGGCGGCAGAACTTCTCATCGCTCTGGCGAGCGGGACGGCGGGAGCCGCGGGACAGAGCCTGTGGGAGCGGCTCCGTGCGCTCGTACGGAGAGAAGCCCCGGCGAGCGAAGGGGAGTTGACGGCGCTCGACGAGGACACCGGGAACGCCCGGCGCGCCCACGAACTGGCCGAGGCCCTGCTCCTGCGGGCCCGCCAGGACCCCGCCTTCGCGGAGGCGCTCGCGCTGTGGCGGGAAGAGGCGGAGCGGGTCCAGGGCGGCGACGCGCGAGGCGGCGGTGACACGCGCCAGGAGATATCGGGCGGCACCCAGAAGAACGTCGTCATCGCCCGGGACGTCCACGGACCGATCAACCTGAGCTGAGGGGCGCGGCGGTGAAGCACGGGGGCGCCGAGGGTTCGCACCAGGAGATATCGGGCGGCACGCAGAGGAACGTCGTGTTCGCGCGCGACATCGGGACCGTGGAGATCCACGGCGCGTACGAGATCCACTCGGGGGCGGACTCGCCCTGGTACCGCGCCTTCGGCCCGCTCGCCCGTATCGCCTGCGCCCTCCTCGGGACACTGCTCCTCCTCGGGCGCCCCGAACTGCCCCTCGCGGAACGGTTCGACCCGGGGCCCGTGACCGGCGGGTGGCTCCTGCTGGCCGGCGCGATCGCGGCCGAGGCCGGTACGAGGGTGAGCCGTGCGTCGGCCCGACGGCGCCGGGCGGTCTGGCGCTCCGAGAAGAACCTCGCCCGCGCGGCGGAGGCGCTGGCGGAGGGCCTCGCCTTCCGCTACGACCAGGACGAGCGCCTGGCGAGGATCAACGACCCGCGTCCGCTGGCGGTGAGCTGGACGAGGACCGATTCGGCGGGGGAGGGGGAAGGGCCGGGCGGTGACGACGGTGCCGATGCCGCTTCGCGCGCGGGTGCCGACGACAGCGACGAGACGTCCATCGCCGCCCTCTTCGCCTCCACCCCCTCCCGACGCCTCGTCGTCCTCGGCGGGGCCGGGGCCGGCAAATCCGTCCTCGTCCTTCGCCTCGCGCACGCGCTCCTGCGCCGCCGCGCCCCCCGCTCCCAGGACCCCGTGCCCGCCGTCGTGTCGCTGGCGTCCTGGGATCCCGGGCACGGCCTCCTGGGCTGGCTGGCAGGGCGGCTGGCGGAGGAGTATCCGGATGCCTTCGCGTCGATCGCGGGTGCTCCGCCGGTCGACGTCGCCTTCCATCTGCTGCTGACCCGCCGGGTGCTCCCCGTCCTCGACGGGTTCGACGAACTGCCCGGACACCGGCGCGCCGACGCGCTCCGCCAGATCACCGGGACCATGCGGGGGCGCCGCCCGTTCGTGCTCACGAGCCGAGAGCCGGAGTACCGCGAACACGCGCCGGACGAGGACGTGTTCGAGCGCACGGAGATCCGCCTCAGCCCGTTGAGCGACGACTCCGTACGGGCGTACCTCAGCCCCGGACGGAGACCGAGCCGCTGGACTCCCGTACTCGATCGGCTGGACCGGGCCGACGACCGCTCCGGTGGCGGCTCCCCCGAGGTGCGACGGCTGCGCGACGCGCTGAGCGTGCCGCTCATGGTGGGCCTCGCGCGGGTCGCGTACGCGCGCCGGGACTCCGACCCCGCAGAGCTGCTGGAGCCGGGGAGGTTCGACCGCCCGGGGGAGATCGAAGCCCATCTGTACGACGCGTTCCTCGACGTCGTCTACAGCTCCTCGCACGATGTGCGGGCCGCGCACGGCGGGTGGGCGCCGGAACGGGCGCGCGCGTGGGCGGGCTTCCTCGCCGCGCGGATGAAGGAGGCGAACGAGCAGGACCTCGCGTGGTGGCGGCTGGACGCCTCGGTGCCGCGGGCGGTGCGGGCGCTCGCGCTGGTGCCGGCGTTCGGGGCGGCCGCGGTGCTGTCGGCGCAGTTCGACTTCGGCCGGCCTTGGTGGGACCGCGGGTTTCCGGTGCCGCAGTCGGGGGTGTTCGCGCTGGTGTGCGGCCTGGTGCTGATCGCCGCCGCGGCGGCCTGTCCGGCCGCGTGGCAGTTCCCGCCCCGCCGCCCGACTCGGCCGGGCGGGGACGAGATCCGTGCGGCGTTCGCCCGGCGGACGGACCGGGTGGCAGCGGCGCTGGCGACGGCCGGACTGGTGGCGGGGTGGGCCGAGGTGTGGGTCCTCGGCTCCGAGCCCCTTCGCTGGCTGATGTCCGTCGGCACGGCGGCCGTCGTATGGGCGTACGGGGTGAGGGCCGTCGCCTCCGTCTGGCGCAGCTCCGACCCGGCGCTCGCCGACAGCCCGGCCGGGCTGCTGCGCGCCGACCGGCGCGGTGTCCTGACCCTGGGCTGGCTCGCGCCGGTCAGACGGGGGGTGACGGACACTCCGCTCGTCGTGCTCGTGCTCCCGGTCGTGATGCTCGCCTGCTGGCAGCAGTTCGGCGGCGTGAACGTCGTCACCGCACGCGACTGGCTGCTCCTCGCGGTCGGGATGCCGTTCGTCTGGACCCTGTACGCGTTCGGGGCGTCCGCGTGGGGCGGTCTGACCGTGGCGCGGCTGTACTTCTGGAGCACGGGCAGGCTGCCCCGGCAGTTCATGGCGTTCCTGGAGGACGCCCACGCGCGGGGCGTGCTGCGGCAGTCCGGTGGCGTCTACCGCTTCCGCCACATCGAACTGCGCGACCGGCTGGCGCGGGACGCGGGTGGGGGCGTGCCGATCCGTACCCGGCCCGGCGGGCCTCTCGCCGCCCTGCGGAAGGCCACGGCCACGGTGCTCGCGGCGGCCGCTTCGCTGGCGGTGCTCGTCGTCGCCTCGGGGGCCGTCCTCGCACTGCCGCTGCCCGGGCCGGTGCGCTCGCTGCCCGACGCCTGCGGACTGCTCGCGCGGCGGGATCTCGACCGGCTCATGGAGGATCCCGCGACGCTCGCCGCCGACGGAGGCCGCACGTGCGCCGCGGGCGAGCAGGCTCCGTTCGCCCGCAGCGTCGAGATCACGGTCGGCGCGTGGGTGCTGGCGGGGGAGGGGCGTTTCCTCACGGGGCCCCGCAGGGCGCAGGTGGAGTACGGCGAGGCGCGACAGCGGGCGAAGGCGTGGGCGGAGGGAGGCACGGGCGGCGGCTTCCACCGTGAGCTCACGGGCTTGGGCGACGAGGCGTATCTGTCGGCGATGCCCGATCCGGCCCGCGGGACCGACGAGGTCCTGGGGCCGAGAGGGTACGCGGAGGTGGGTCTGCGTACCGGGAACGCGTTCCTGTACATCCGGTACGAGGAGGAGTTCGCGTCCCTCGACCGCGCGGGCGAGATCGCGCGGATCCTGGCCCGGGAGGCGGCCAGGCGGGCCGGGATCGCGGGTGGCGGGTCCGGAGCCTCGGGTACGCCGCTCAGCGAGCGGTCCCTGGCCGATCTCCCACGGCGGGCGGGCATCCCGGGGAAGGACAACCGGTTCGCGTACTACCCCCGCCGCCCGGCCCAGTCGTTGCGTGGAGCGACCTGGCAGGACGACGAACGGTCCCACCTCTGGCACCTGTTGTACGCCCCCTTGGTGTTCCGGGCCCCGAAGCACCTCGACTGCACCCGCGAGGACGGCGTGGACCCCGTCACGTACACCTGCGGGAGCGGGCCCGCGCAGGTGAAGGCGGGGCTCCTGCCGGAACTGCGCCTCGACATCCGCTTCCACCGCTGCGGCGGCTCGTGCAGTCGGCAGGAGACCGACCGGTTCCTGCGCGAGGCGCCAGATCAGACGCAGCCGTCGTGGACGAGACGCGACGACGCCACGTACTACGCGGCGGGAGTCGTCGGCGAGCGCTACCGGTTGACGATGAAGCGCTATTGGCTGTCGCGGGACACGACCACGAAGACCTGGCAGGCCCACCTCCTCTGGGTCAGGACCGAGACCCCGAAGGAACACGCGGCCCTGGCCGAGAAGATCGTGAACGACATGTTCACGCAGACGGGCGGCTCGCCCGCATCCGCGACCGCCACCCAGAACACGACCGACACGGACTGACGGGACTCTGTGACCGGTGGGCCCTGGCCGGCGGGGCACTTGGAGTTGCCCGGGCGATCCGTCAGTAGCCGGGTCGTGCGCGCGTGGGATCGTGCGCAGGGTTACGACGTTCCCGACCGCGGACGCGTCCCGTCCGAGATCCTGGACGCCTGGGAACAGGCGGAGGGAGAGAGATCGTGACCCACGTCCATGTCGTCTACGCGCACCCGAGCGAGCGGAGCTTCACGCGTGAGGTGCTCGACGCGTTCACGGGCGGGCTCGTCGAGGGCGGACACACGTACACCGTTTCGGACCTCGACGCGATGGGGTTCCGATCGGAGCTCACGCGCGACGAGTACGAGCGTGAGTCCGGGCGCCGCGCCGACGCGGCCGTTCCCGACGACGTCGCCGCCGAGCACGCCAGGCTGGCGGCCGCCGACGTGTGGGTGTTCGTCTATCCGGTGTGGTGGGCCGACTGTCCCGCGCGGCTCAAGGGCTGGTTCGACCGGGTGTGGACGGTCGGGTTCGCGTACAAGCCGGCCGGGGTCGCGGTGGCGGCGAAGGCGCTGGTGCTGTGCACGGCCGGCTACACCGTCGCCGAGCTCGACGCGTCGGGGTGCCACGAGGCGATGAGGACCGTCATGCTCACCGACCGGATCGGCGCGCGGGCGAAGACGAGCGAGTTCGTCGTCCTGGGTGGGTCGGCGACCCATGGGGAGGAGGAGTGGGCCGCCCTCAAGGACGAGCACCTCGCGCGGGCGGCGGAGCTGGCGCGGTCGCTCTGAGGCTCAGTGGTTCTTCGCCTCCTCGGCAGTCGCGGGGTGCGGCTCCTTGTCCGCCGTCCTCCGGGACCGGCGGGCGAGGTCGCCCACCGCGAGTGTCACGACGCCCGCCAGCAGGCCCCAGAACGTCGACCCGATACCGAAGAGCGTGAGGCCGGACGCGGTGGCCAGCAGCGTGACCACGGCCGGCTCGCGGAGGCGTTCGTCCAGGAGCGCCGAGGTGAGCGAGCTGCCGATGGTGCCGAGGAGGCCGATGCCCGCGATGCCCAGGACCAGGGCCGGCGGCATCGCGGTGAGCAGCCAGCCGACCGTACCGCCGAAGAGGCCGACCAGCAGATAGAAGACGCCCGCCCAGACGCCCGCGACATAGCGCTTGCGCGGGTCGGGGTGGGCTGCCTCGCCGCTGCAGATGGCCGCCGTGATCGCGGCCAGGTTCAGACCGAAGCAACCGAAGGGCGCGAGGACGGTGTTGACCGTGCCCGTCCAGGTCAGGAGGGGCGAGACCGGCGTCGTGTAGCCGGCGTTGCGCAGGACGGCCACCCCCGGCAGGTTCTGCGAGGCCATCGTCACCGCGAAGAGCGGAAGGCCGACCCCGACGAGGACCTGCCAGCTGAACTCGGGTCGTACGAAGGACGGTTCGGCCAGCGCGAGCTCGAAGCCGTCCAGCTTCCAGGAACCCTGCCACGCCGTCGCCGCGATCCCGGCGACGAGCGCGCCGACGACCGCGTACCGGGGGAACCAGCGCCGGCCCACGAGATACGCCAGGAACATGGGAACGGCGATCAGACCGTTCCGCTCCATCTGCGTGAACAGCTCGGTGCCGAACTGGAGGAGCACCCCCGCGAGCAGCGCGGAGGCGAGCGGGACCGGAATCCGGTTCATGATCCGCTCGAACCAGCCGGTGACCCCACTGATGACGATCAGCACGCCGGACAGCAGGAACGCCCCGACGGCCTGAGCCATCGTCACCCCCTGCAGCCCGGTGGCGAGCAGAGCGGCCCCCGGCGTCGACCAGGCCGTGACGATCGGTGCGCGGTAGCGCAGGGAGAGGGCGATGCAGGTGATGCCCATGCCTATCCCCAGGGCGAAGACCCACGAGGTGAGCTGCGCGGACGTGGCCCCCGCGGCCTTGGCGGCGGTGAAGACGACGGCCACGGAGCTGGTGACGCCGATGAGCATGGCGAGAAAGCCGGCCGCTACGGCGGTGGGGGGCGCGGCGGACCGCAGATGTCGCATGAAGGTCATGGGTGCTCTCGCTCGTGCTCTCGGTGCATGGGGCGTCGGCGCATGTTCGCACGTCCCCCTTCTGCCCTTGTCTGATGGGCCGTGATGACCGGAAGATCCGTAAGTGAGAGATCGTGGAGGGGAAATGAACAGAGGGGTGGGTGTTCCATGGGGGGCATGATCAAGGGCGGCAACGCCTTCGTTCCGACGGTGCCGCTGCGGGTCGCCGTGCGGAACGGGCTGGACGTCGCGGTGCTGCTCCTGACGGAGAAGGGGCGCGTCAGAGGGGACGCGGACATCGTGTTCCACGGTGCGCCGGCGCATCCGTCGAACGCCGTACGGCTGACCGGGGCCGAGAGCGGCACGATGTGGCTGGACGTCGGACTCCCGCTCGTCGAGGAGGAGGTCGTGCGCGTCCTCGTCGTCGGGTCGGTGGAGAACGGCGCGCTGCGGGACGTGATCGGGACGTCGGTGGAGGCGTTCGCGCCCGACGGCACGTCGGTCGCGCGGTACGACGTGAACGACGCGGGCGGCGAGACGGCGATGGTGCTTGCCGAGCTGTACCGGCGGGCGGGGGGCTGGAAGTTCCGTGCGGTGGGCCAGGGGTACCTGAACGGCCTCGTCGGCCTGGTGACGGACCACGGAGTGGACGTGGCACAGGAGGGCCAGGCGCCGCAGGCGGTCCCGTTCCAGCCGCCGGCTCCGGCTCCGACCGTGGCTCCACCCCCGTTCCAGGCTCCGACGCAGGCTCCGGCCGCGGCACCGCCCGCGTACCAGGCTCCGGCCGCGGCACCGCCCGCTTTCCAGCCGCCGGCTCCGGCCCCGGCCGCGGCGCCACCCCCGTTCCAGGCCCCGGCGCCGGTCGCTCCGGCGCCCGTCGCTCCGGTGCCGGTCGCCGCCGGTATGGAGGAGTGGGGGTTCGGTGCCGTGTTCGAGCCGTACACCCAGACCGGCCGGGACAACGACGTGATCACCGTGGAGGGGCTCCCGCCGGGGCCGGTCGTGGTCGACCTCGCCATCCGGGGCGACGGTTACACCGGACTGTGGCCGCTCACCCGGTTCAACAAGGAGGGGGACACCCTCGTCAACAGCACCGAGGAGGACTTCCGGGGCCGCGTGCTCACCCGGGTCCCCGAAAACGGGCGGCTGCGGCTGCGGTTGAAGGCTGAGGGCCCCTGGCAGCTCCAGGTGCTGCCGCTGGCCGCGGCGACGCGCCTGACGGAGGAATGGGGGGAGAGCCGAGGCCCGGACGTCCTGCTGCACACCGCGGGCACCGCCGACCTCGCGATCCACTACCGAGGCGACGACAACCTCATCGTCAACCTGTACGAACTGGCGGGGCACGACGACCCCACGTGCTTGCCCACGGACGAGAACGTGGTCAACGAGATCGGCAAGCGACGGGAGACCGTACCGCTGCCCGAGGGCCCGGTCATCGTGCAGCTGGAGATGGCGGACGGCCCCTGGCGGGCCCAGCTGAAGCACGTGGAGCCCCACAGCCGGCCGTCGACCGGGGACGGCCTCGCGAGGGTGACGGACATCCGCACGGCCCAGGCCGGCCGAGCGTGGTGGTCCAGGCGCTGATCACCGCAGGTCATGAGTGCGCCGTCCCGGAGGTTCTCCGGGGCGGCGCACACGATCGTCGTCAGAGCGCGGGCGCCAGGAGTGTCAGGCGCAGGATCGCCGCGGCGGCCAACGCCGTCGGGATCGCGTACCACCACGCCCGCAGCCACTCCGCCCTCACGAACCAGAGGGTCAGCAGCACGGTGACCACGGAGAGGGCCAGGCCGAACCCCGCGGCGAAGCCCGAGTTGGTGGCGGCCTGCCGGTCCCAGGGACCGTCGGGCTCGGTGGTGCAGGCGACCAGAAGGACGTAGCCCGTCGCGAGATGCCCTACGGCCAGGACGCCGGCACAGACGACGACGCCGACCCGCTCGGCGGCGCCGGTCCGCCGCCCCTCGCGCACATCCGTCACCCCAGCGCCTCCTCGGCCTGGTCCAGCTTGCCGTCGAAGACCCGACCGTACGCCCTGGCACCGTCACCGTCGTCGTAGGGGCCGCCGTCGTAACGGCCCGGGTCAGGACGCCGGTTGCAGGAGGTCCCAGCGGTTGCCGTAGAGGTCCTCGAAGACCGCCACCGAGCCGTACGGCTCATGGCGGGGGGTCTCCAGGAAGCGGACGCCCGCCGCCGTCATCCGGGCGTGGTCGCGGGCGAAGTCGTCCGTGTGGAGGAAGAAGCCGACGCGGCCGCCCGTCTGGGCGCCGACGGCGGACTCCTGAGCGGCGTCCTTCGCGCGGGCGAGCAGCAGGCCCGTACCGGCGGGGCCGCCCGCGGGGCGGACGACGACCCAGCGGGAGCCGTCGCCACGGTCCGTGTCCTCGGCGAGGTCGAAGCCGAGGGCGTCGGTGTAGAAGGCGATGGCCTCGTCGTAGTCACGGACGACGAGGGTGACGAGAGCGATGGAGGACATGCGCTCAGGTTATACGTATGACTTCACGGGCGCCACACGGTGCGAGAATGCACCCCATGGACGCCCAGTCGCTCACCGAGCTCACCGCGCGCGCCCGGCTGCTCGCCGTTCCCGGCCGGCGGCGGATCCTGGGGCTCGCCGGGGCCCCGGGGGCCGGGAAGTCCACGCTGGCGGCCCGGCTCGTCGCCCGGCTGGAGGGGCTCGCCGCCCTCGTGCCCATGGACGGCTTCCACCTCGCCCAGCAGGAGCTGGAGCGGCTCGGCCGCGCCCGGCGCAAGGGCGCGCCCGACACCTTCGACGCCGCCGGGTACACCGCGCTCCTCGCCCGCCTGCGCGCCCCCGAGCCCGGCACCACTGTCTACGCCCCGGCCTTCGACCGGGCCCTTGAGGAGCCCGTCGCCGGAGCGATACCGGTCGCCCCCGACATCCCGCTCGTGGTCACCGAGGGCAACTACCTGCTCCATGACGAGGGCCACTGGGCCACCGTCCTGCCGCTCCTCGACGAGGCCTGGTACCTGGAGCTCGACGACCGCCGCCGCGTGCCCCGGCTCGTCGAGCGCCACGTCCGCTTCGGCAAGGACCGCGCCCACGCCGAGCGCTGGGTCCAGGACTCCGACGAGTCCAACGCCCGGCTCGTCGCCCGCGGCCGGCACCGCGCCCACCTCGTCGTGCGCATGAACTGACCCCTCGGGAGCCGTCCGTCGCCCATCGGACATGATCACCGCATGAATACGACCAGTCGCCGCACGATCCTGACCTCCATGGCGGCCGCCGCCGCCGGCCTCCCCCTGATCAACGACCTCGCGGGGAACGGCAGTACCGCCGCCGCGGCCACCACCGCCGCCGAGTTCCCCTCCAACACGGCGCTCTACAGCAGCGGTACGTATCAGGAGGGCGTCCACTGGATGCGCCGCTTCCGCCGCGGAGCCCCGGCGGAACTCCTCGACAACGCGAGCGGGACGAGCGAGCCCGTCCGCAGTACGGCGATCATCGCGCCGCACGGCGGTGGCATCGAGGCGGGCACCAGCGAACTGTGCCTCGCCATCGCCGGGTACACGCCCACCGGCGCCGGGACCGCGCCCGCGGCCGTGGCCGGCGTGCCGCAGCGCGACTACTGGATGTTCGAGGGGCTTGCCTCCTCCAGCGAACTCCACGTCACCTCGACCAACTGCGACGACCCGGCCGCCCTGGCCGTGTGCGGCCACAACCTGTACGCCGTCTCCCTGCACGGCTTCGCCCCGGAGACGGGCCCGGCCAAGCAGATCCTCATCGGCGGCCGCGACCAGCGCCTGATGCGCAACCTGGCGTCCGCCTTCGCCGCGCACGGCCTCACCACCGGAACCGGCACCCCCCGGCTGGACGTGACCGTGGTCGTCGCGGGCGTCGACTCCCCGCTGAACGGCGACGATCCCGCGAACATCGTCAACCGCACGAGCAGCGGGGCGGGTGCCCAGCTGGAGATCTCCACCGAGCTGCGCAAGGCGATGTTCGGCACCTTCGGCAGCGCCGCCGACCGCAGGGCGACCGCCGGCAAGGGCACCGCGGACGAGGCCCACTTCTGGAACGGCTTCGTCGACGCCGTACGCGAAGCCGTCGACCGCCACGAACTCGGCCGCGACGCCGTGTAGGCGGGGGCGGGGCCGTACCCGTGACCGCGATCCGGGGCGGGCCGCCCCGTGGCGGCGCCGTCCTACCGCGCCCGCTCCGGGGCCGTCCGCTCCGTCGCCGCCCGCGCCAGCGCCCGGACGACCGGGTGCGGGCGCGAGCCGTCGCCCGCAAGCTCCGGCTGGAACAGCGTCGCCAGGAAGAACGGGTGCCCGGGCAGCTCCGCGATCCGGACCTGGCCCTCCTCGTCCTCGCCCGTGAAGCGCAGGCCGTGGGCCCGCAGCGTGTCCAGATGGCGGCTGTCGGGGCCGTAGTCGCAGTGGTACCGCTCCGTCGTCCGCTCGGCGCCGAGAACGGACTCCGCGAGCGAGCCCGGTGTCACCCGCACCGTCCCCTCGTGGCCCACCAGGGAGCAGGCGAGTGGCGCGATCAGCAGGTCGTCCCCGGCCGCCGCCGGGTCGTTCTCGGCGTGCGCCGCGCCGCTCAGGCCGCAGACGTCGCGGGCGAACTCGAGCAGCGCGTGCTGGAAGCCACCACAGGTGCCGAGGAACGGAATCCCGTCCTCCCGCGCCGTGCGGATCGCCGCCAGCGCGCCCGCCTCACTCGCGTACGGGCTCCCCGGCAGTACCCACACCGCGTCGAAGCCCTTCACCGCGCCGGGCGCCTCCGCGTCCCCGGTCGGGATCCAGTAGGCGTCGAGCACGAGGCCGTCGCGCTCGGCCAGCGCGTCCAGCAACAGAGGGATGCGGACATGGGACTTCACATGCGGGGAACGGTCACCGACCAGGGCGATGCGAGATGTCTTCGTCATGCGGACCATGCTGGTCGGACAGCCCGGTTCACGTCCAACGATGATTCCTGCACTCTCCATCGTGAACACTTATGGCCATGGATCCGCACCTCCTGCGTACGTACGTCACCGTCGCCCGGCTCGCCTCGTTCTCCGAGGCCGCCCGCGAACTGGGCTACACCCAGTCCGCCGTCTCCCAGCACATCGCCGCCCTGGAGAACGACCTCGGACTGCCGCTGCTCGGTCGCCGCCCCGTCGTCCCCACCCCCGCGGGTGAGCGCCTCCTCGAACACGCCGGCTCCCTCCTCCTCCGGCTCGACGCCGCCCGCGCCGACCTCGCCCGGTTCGCCGCCGCGCCCCGCGGGACGCTGACCCTCGCCGTATCCCCGCTCGCCCTGCACCCCCGTACGCTCGCCGCGCTCCCCGCCTCCGGCGTCACCCTGCGCACCCTGCCCCGCGACGAGGTGCCGGCCGCCGTCGCGACCGGAGCCGCCGATCTCGGTCTCGTCGACGGACTCGCCGCGCCCAGCGACCCTTTGCGGCTCCCCGACGTCGCCCCGCTCACCGCCGTGCGCGTCGCCGAAGAGCCGCTCGCCGTGGTCCTGCCCGCGGGCCACCCGCTCGCCGGGCGCCCCGGACTGCGCCTCGCGGACCTCGTCGACGCGCGCTGGCTGGACGCCCCCGAAGCCGGGATCCCGCTCGACGGGCTGCGCGCCGCGCACGGCGGCCCCGCCGGCCACGGCTTCCGTACCGCACTGCGCTACGAAGGCACCGACACCCGCACCCTCGGGGCGCTGGCCGCCGCCGGCCACGGCCTGACGCTGCTGCCCGTCTCCCTCGCCGACGCGATCGCGGGCGCCGTCGCCGTACCGCTGGGCGCGCCCCGTCTCGTGCACCGCACCGAACTCCTCCACACCCGCTCCGAACCCGGCCCCCCGGCCGCCGAGTTGGCAGCGTGCCTGGTCGCGGAGTCGACTTGGCGACTCCCCACCTGATCCACTCGACACCCCCTAGGCTGTTCCCCAGGCGACGGAAGGCGGGCGGACGTGGGGTTGTTCCGGCGAGGACCCAAGCGTGACGGTGACGACGCGCCCAGGGACCCCGAGTTCTCGTACTTCTCCGAGCGCGAGGCCGCCCTCTTCCGCAGCCGGGTCCGCGAGGCGTTCGCCGAACTCGGCCTCGAAGTCACCGTCTACGCAGACCTGGTGAGCGACGCCGACGGCCGCAAGTTCGGCCTCGGCAACCTCGCCGCCGTCTGCCACAACGACCGCCGCGGACCGCGCGCCTGGCCCGCGCTCATCCGCCGCCACGTCGGCCTCGTGCTGCGCACCATGGACGGCCCGTCCGCGCTCGACACCCTCCCGCCCGAACAGATCCGCTCCCAGCTCTACCCGCGGGTGGTCAGCGGCGAGGGCATCGACCCGGGGACCTTCGGCTACGCACGGAGCGTCGCGCCCGGACTGTACGAGATCCTCGCCCTGGACCTGCCGGAGAGCGTCATGATGCTCACCGACGAGGCACTCGAACCGCTCGGCGACGTCGAGCGGTTGCGGGACCGGGCGCTCGCCAACCTGCGCGGGCTGCCCGTCGAGGGCCACGAGACGGTACGGGACGCCGACGGAATGTGCTTCGAGGTGATCCTCGGCGACTCCTTCTACACCGCGAGCCGGGTCCTGGACCTGGACACCGTCGTACGGCGCGTCACCGGGCAGCCGATCGGCGAGCACGGCGCCCTGGTGGCGATGCCGTTCCGCCACCAACTCGCCTTCCACCCGATCCGCGACACCACGATCGTGCCCGCGCTCGGCGCGATGGCCTCGTTCGCCGCCTCCGGCTACGAGGACACCCCGGGCGCCATCAGCCCGTACGTCTTCTGGTGGCGCGGCGGCACGCTCACCCAGCTCAGCGACCGGGACGCGGACGGCGGGGAGCTGCGGATCGTCGTCGGCGAGGACTTCCACGAGCTGCTCGAACGCCTCATCGCCCAGGGGCCGGGGCCGGAGAAGCGCTGAGCACTCGCGGCCCGAGGGCTCGGCGGGCAGGATGACCCCATGTCGAGTACGCCCGAGTCCCGTACGCCCGCCCCCTTCACCGCCGACGACTACCGAGCCCGGATGGAGCGCGCCGCCGCGTCGGCGGCCGACGCCGGACTCGCCGGTGTCCTCGTCGCGCCCGGCCCGGACCTGGTCTATCTGACCGGCTATCAGCCGACCGCGATCACCGAGCGGCTCACCGTCCTCGTCATCGCCGCGGGCCGGGACCCGGTCCTCGTCGTGCCGACCCTGGAAGCCCCGGACGCCGAGAAGGCCCCGGGCGCCGCCGCGCTCACGCTGCGGGACTGGACCGACGGCAAGGACCCGTACGCGGTCACCTCGCCCCTCCTCGACGTCGAGGGGCGCTTCGGCGTCAGCGACAACGCCTGGGCGATGCACCTCCTCGGGCTGCAGAAGGAGCTTCCCGGCACCTCGTACGTGTCCCTGACCGAGGCGCTGCCGATGCTGCGGGCGGTCAAGGACGCCCACGAGCTGGAGCGGATCGCGGCCGCGGGCGCCGCCGCCGACCAGGCGTACGGCGAGATCGTGAAGGTCGCCTTCGCCGGCCGTCGGGAGACCGAGGTCGCCGCCGACCTCGCCGCGCTGCTCATGCGCTTCGGCCACTCCCAGGTCGACTTCACCGTCGTCGGCTCCGGCCCCAACGGCGCGAACCCGCACCACGAGGCGGGGGACCGGGTCATCCAGCGCGGCGACATGGTCGTCCTCGACTTCGGCGGGCTCAAGCACGGGTACGGCTCCGACACCACCCGTACCGTCCACGTCGGCGAGCCGACCGCCGAGGAGCAGCGCGTCCACGACCTGGTGCGGGAGGCCCAGCAGGCCGGCTTCGAGGCCGTCCGTCCCGGTGTGGCCTGCCAGGACGTCGACCGGGCGGCCCGCAAGGTGATCACGGACGCGGGCTACGGCGAGTACTTCATCCATCGCACCGGCCACGGCGTCGGGGTCACCACCCACGAACCCCCGTACATGATCGAGGGCGAGGAACGCGCGATCGTGCCCGGCATGTGCTTCTCCATCGAGCCCGGCGTCTATCTCCCGGGCCGCTTCGGCGTCCGCATCGAGGACATCGTGACGGCGACGGAGGACGGCACCGGCGGCGGCCGCCGCTTCAACAACACGCCCCATGAGATGGCGATCGTGGAGTGATCAGGTGGTGCGCGTGCCGCCCTCGCCAACGACCTGCGGAACTCGGTGGACCACTGGGAGGCGCGGGCTCACCACCGGCCCGCCTTCCCACCGGTCCCGTGTACCCGCCCGGCTCGCCACCTGGCCGGGCCCGGGCCGCTCACCCGTCCGTCAGTACCACCGCGCACTCCGCCGGCAGTCGCAGCAGGCCGTCCGAGCCCGGGGCGTCGACCGGATCCCAGGCGGCGAGGACCCGGTCGCGGCCGTTCGTGCCGAGCGGGATCTCCACCGGTTCCTTGCCCAGGTTGACCGCGATCCGCAGCACCCCGCGGCGGAACGCCAGCCAGCGGGCCTCCTCGTCGAACGCGACCCGGACCGCCGCCAGGTCCGGGTCGGTGAGGTCCGGCAGGGTCCGGCGCAGCGCGATCAGCTCGCGGTGCCAGGCGAGCAGCCGGTTGTGCGGGGCGCGCTCGCGCTCCGTACGGTCCAGGACGGAGCGGTTCCGGGTCGCGGGCTCCTGGGGATCGGGGATGTCCTCCTCCGCCCAGCCGTGTTCCGCGAACTCCCGTCGCCTGCCCCGCCGTACCGCCTCCGCCAGCTCCGGATCCGTGTGGTCGGTGAAGTACTGCCAGGGCGTCTTCGCGCCCCACTCCTCGCCCATGAAGAGCATCGGGACCGCGGGGCCGGTCAGGACGAGCGTCGCCGCGCAGGCGAGCAGGCCGGGGGAGAGGGTCGCGGAGAGCCGGTCGCCCAGCGCCCGGTTCCCGATCTGGTCGTGCGTCTGGGCGTAGCCGAGGAAGCGGTGCGCGGGGGTACGGACCCGGTCCACCGGCCGTCCGTGGCGACGGCCCCGGAAGCTCGAATACGTACCGTCGTGGAAGAAGACGTGGGTCAGGGTCTTGGCGAGCGCGGCCAGCGGGGCGCGCGCGAAGTCGGCGTAGTAGCCCTGGGACTCACCGGTCAGCGCGGTGTGCAGCGCGTGGTGGAAGTCGTCGTTCCACTGGGCGTGGATGCCGAGACCGCCCGAGACGCGCGGGGTCGTCGTCCGCGGATCGGCGAGGTCCGACTCGGCGATCAGGAAGTGCTGGCGGCCCTGCTCCCGCGCCAGCTCGTCCACCGCCTCCGACAGCTCCTCCAGGAACGTCAGCGCCCGGTCGTCCACCAGGGCATGCACGGCGTCCAGCCGGAGTCCGTCGATCCGGTAGTCCTGGAGCCAGGCGAGCGCACTGTCCCGCAGATAGGCGCGGACCTCGTCCGAGCCCGCCGCGTCCAGGTTCACGGCCGCACCCCACGGCGTGTGGTGCGTGTCGGTGAAGTACGGGCCGAAGGACGGCAGATGGTTCCCGGACGGGCCGAGATGGTTGTGGACGACGTCCAGGACCACGCCCATCCCGAGGCCGTGCGCCGTGTCGACGAACCGCTTCAGCGCCGTCGGCCCGCCGTACGGCTCGTGCACCGCCCACGGCGCGACGCCGTCGTACCCCCAGCCGCGGATCCCCGGGAAAGGACAGAGCGGCATCAGCTCCACATGGGTGATGCCGAGCCCCGCCAGCTCCCCGAGCCGCTCGGCGGCCGCGTCCAGGGTCCCGTCGGGGGTGAAGGTCCCGATGTGCAGCTCGTACAGGACACCGGCGCGCAGCCGCAGCCGCGGGGACTCGTTGAACCAGACGTACGCGGAGTGGTCGACGACCGCGCTGAGTCCGTCCGGCCCGTCCGGCTGGCGGCGTGACCGGGGGTCGGGCAGTACGGGCCCGCCGTCCAGCGAGAAGCCGTAGCGGTCGCCGTCCTCGGCCGCCGCGACCCCGGTCCACCAGCCGGCCCGCTCGGCGTCCCGCTCCAGGGGCTGCCCGGTGCCGTTCAGCTCCAGCGTCACCCGGTCACGGGCCTGCGGGGCCCACACCTCGAACAGCACCGGTCGGATCCCCTCGTCGACGGACACCACGCAACGACAACGACTACGGCGTCCATCCTGGCAGTCAGGACTGGGCCGCGCCCGGTGTGTCCCAGACGAAGTTGATCGCTCGCTCGAACGTCGCGTAACCCGTGCGGGCGAAGGCGTTGGCCATCGGGACGTTGCCCAGGTCGGTCGCCGCACGGATGCGCGGCACGTCCTGGCCCGCCAGGACACGGGTGCCCTCGGCGAGGATGTCGTCGATGTAGCCCTTGCCGCGGTGTGCGGGGAGCACACCGATGTACGCGATGGTGTGGTGGTAGTTGTTCCGTGCGGGCACGACGAAGCCGACCGGCTCACCGGTCTCCGGCAGCTGCGCGACCTGCCACCACTCCCGGGGCGAGGCGTAGTGCGCGAACTCCTCGTCGTAGTGCTGCTCCGCCGCCGCGCGGGGCGAGAGACCGGACGCGAGGTCGGCCTGCCCGTGCGCGTCGAGCGTGCCTTCCATGACCGGCGTCATCAGTGCGACCAGGTCCTCGCGGTCGCGCACCGGGCGGAACTCCAGCCGGCCCGTCGGCTCCGGTACGGGAGTGCCGGGGAGCCACTCCAGACGCAGCCGCTCGACCAGCGGGCGGGCCCCGGAGCGTTCCAGGACACCGAAGAGGGTCTCCAGCCGGGCGCGGGTCTCCGGGAGCTCGCGCCAGTCCGCCGGCATGAACCGGCCGAACTCCGGGCGCGCCGTGCCCACCGGCACGACCGCGGCGGTCGCCGTCTCCAGGAGACGCAGACCGACCTCGGCGCGCTCCTCGGCGGCCAGCTCGGGGTCGAGGTCGAAGAAGTCGAGGGCGAGCGGCTCGCCACCCTCCTTGGTGGTCCACCAGGAGATCCTGGCCAGGACGCGATCGCCGCGCAGAGCGACCCACATCCACGCCGGCACACGGCGGCCGGTGGCGAGATCGTCCTCGAGTTCGTGGTCGAGGACGTAGCTGAGCCGGCAGAAGAGCCCCAGCTCCTCCGGTCCGGAGAGCGGGCGCAGTATCACGCCGTCAGGCATGTCGGTCGATGACGTGGTCACGTCGGGTCCCCCTGGGAAATCGAGTCCGCAGACGGTACCAGCGATCTTGGTGGTGGGGTCCGGGGCATTCCCGGAGCCGGCCCTCGCCCGGGAGCCGCGCCTCGCCATCTCGTGAGCCGGTAGGCGGAATCAGGGCTCCGTGCGGCCGTTCGCGCCCCTGCGGGCCATGTGACGAGCCCCGTTCTGGACACGTCCGGCCCCTCGGACCGACAATCACGGTGTGACGACGCCTTTCGAGTTCTCCACGCACTCCGCGCGGCTTACCGACGCCGAGCGGGACCGTGCGCTGGTGCTGCTCCGTGAGGGTGCCGCGCAGGGCAGGCTCTCGCACGACACCTTCCTGTTCCGGATGGAGCGCGCGCTCGTCGCGCGCCGGCCGGACGAACTGGCCCTGCTCACCGCCGATCTGCAGACCGAGTCCGGCTGGACGCGGCGGGTGGTGGGCGCGGTCGAGAAGATGTCCGCGTTCACGGCCAAGCTCGGCCGCGCCTGGCAGGCCGAGCGGCTGCCGAAGCTGCTGCTGCCCGAACCGGGTCCGCACCCGCTGCGGATCGGCCGCGACCCGGCGAACGGGCTGCGGCTGAGCCACGAGACCGTCTCCAGGCTGCATGCCGAACTCTCCCTCCAGGGCGGCATGTGGGTCCTGCGCGACCTCGGCTCGACCAACGGCACGAGCGTCAACGGCCGACGGGTCACGGGCGCCGTGGCCGTGCGGGCGGGAGACATGGTGGCGTTCGGACAGATGTCGTTCCGGCTCTCGGTCCGCTGAACGGTGGGGCGGGTGCGTCGGGGACGGTCGGGACGGCTGCGGAGGGACGCGTGTCGTTTCGACGGCCGTGCCCCGGGCCGGATCAACCACCGTTCCCGGTAGGGAGGTTCCCGCAAGGGTGGGGGTAACCCCCCGCCAGGACACCGGAGTCCACCAGTGACCCGGCGACGCCTCCGACGGGAGGCTGATCGCCATGAGGACAACAGGTCAGCAGCCGCAAGGCAGAGTCCCGGTCACGGTCCGAACGGCGCAGTGGTGTGCCACGCACCCGTGGAAGGCCATCTCCGGCTGGGTGCTCCTCCTCGCGCTGTGCATCGGCGCGGGGGCCGCCGCGGGCATGAACAAGGGCTCGTTCGCCGACTTCTGGATCGGTGAGGCCGGACGGGCCGAGGCCATGGCCTCCGGCAGCGGACTGACGCCGCCGCCCGTCGAGCAGGTGCTGATCGAGCGCACGGCCCGGACCGCCGGGGACGAACCCACGGCCGCCGCGGGCGAGATCCGCCGCCGGATGGACGGGCTGCCCGCCGTCGAGTCGGTCGGTGAGCCGGTCGCCGCCCGCGACGGCGCCGCCCTGCGGATCGCCGTCACCCTGCGCGGGGACCGGGAGACCGCGAAGAAGGACGTCGACGCGCTCCTCGCGCAGACCGCCGCCGTCCAGCGGGCCCACCCGGGCCTGCGGATCGAGCAGACGGGCAGCGCCTCCATCTCCGTCGCCGTCAACGACAAGCAGGGCCAGGACCTCCAGCGGACCGAGATGATCAGTCTCCCGGTCACCTTCCTCATCCTCTTCGTCGTCTTCGGCGCCGTCCTCGCCGCCGGCATCCCCGTTCTCCTCGCCGTCTTCGCCTTCGCGGGCTCGGTCGGCCTGTACGGGCTCGCCTCCTGGGTCTTCCCGGACGCGGGCGGCGCGGCGCTCAGCGTGATCTTCATGATGGGCATGGCCGTCGGCGTCGACTACTCGCTCTTCTACCTCAAGCGGGCCCGGGAGGAGCGCGAGCGTTCCGGCGGCACGATCTCCCACGCCCGCGCCGTCGAACTGGCCGCCGCGACCTCCGGACGGGCCGTCGTCGACTCCGGTCTCGCCGTCGCCCTGTCCCTCGCCGCCCTGTACCTCGTCGGCGACGTGATCTTCTCCTCGATCGCCACCGGGGCGATCCTCGTCACGCTGGTCGCGGTGGGCGGCTCGCTGACCGTGCTGCCCGCCCTGCTGGCCAAGCTCGGCCACCGGATGGACGGCGGCAGGCTCGCCCGCCGGCACCGCGCGGGCGGCGAAGGGCGCCTGTGGGCCAGGCTGCTGCGGCCCGTCGTCCGCCGTCCGCTCGTCGCCCTGATCGCCGGCCTCGTCGCCACCGTCGCGCTCGCCGCGCCCGCGCTGGGGATGAAGCTCGGCACCGAGGGCAAGGAGACCTTCCCGGACAGCATCCCCGCGGTCGCCGCGTACGACAGGCTCGTGACGGCCTTCCCGTCCGAAGGGCCCGCGCATCTCGTGCTCGTACGGGGCGAGGACCCGGCAGCGCCGCTTCGGAAGCTGGCCGAGTCCGCGCGCGGCGACGCGCTCTTCGCGCAGGACCGGGCGCCGGTGGTGCGGACGGCCGAGGACGGGCGCACGGCGCTGCTGGCCCTGCCCGTTCCGTACGCCGCGAACTCGCCCGAGGCGGCCCGCTCCCTGGAGAAGGTGCGCGGGCAGCTGTTGCCGGCGGCCGTCGAGGGAGTGCCGGGGCTGCAGTGGGCCGTGTCCGGCGAGATCGCGGCCGGCGCGGACTACGCGGCGCACCAGCGGGAGCGGCTGCCCTGGGTGGTGCTCTTCGTCGCGCTCGCCACCCTGGCGATCATGTACGCCGCGTTCCGTTCGGTCGTGATGGCGGCGCTCGGCATGCTGCTCAACCTGGCGGCGGTACTGGTGGCCTGGGGCGTCCTCACGCTGGTCTTCCAGGGGACCTGGGCGGAGGGGCCGCTCGGCTTCGAGTCGCTGGGCTTCGTCGGTTCCCGTACGCCGCTGCTGGTGCTCGCAATCCTCGTGGGGCTCTCCACGGACTACCAGATCTTCGTGGTCAGCCGGATCCGGGAGGCCGTGGAGCGCGGGGTGCCGACGCGTCAGGCGGTGGTCGACGGGATCGCCGGCTCGGCGAGTGTGGTGACGAGCGCCGCGGTGATCATGGTGTCGGTCTTCGTCAGCTTCCTCTTCATCGACCGTATCGAGATGAAGCAGATCGCGGTGGGCCTGACGGTCGCCGTCCTCTTCGACGCCATCGTGCTGCGCGCGATCATCCTCCCGTCGACGATGGCCCTCCTCGGCGAGCGCGTCTGGTGGCCGCGGCGCCCGGCGACGGCGGCGGTCCGGACGGCGCGCGTGCCGGCGGCCGCGGCACCGGCCAGGCCGGTGGAGGTCTGAGGCGGGGCCGGACCGGCCGGACGTCACGCGGCGTCCGCGCCGCCACGGAACGCGGGGGGGGCCGGGGCGGGGCGGGGCCGGGCCCCCCGCGGGCCCGGGTGGTGGCCGCCGGCGAAACCCCCGTGGC
>NZ_JBHWBS010000055.1:22368-23699 GCF_042735655.1 Streptomyces sp. NPDC059567
GGCGCGCGGCCGCGCGCGCGCCCCCCGCGCGCGCGGGGGGGGGGGGGGGCGGGCGCCGCCCCCCCCCCCCCCCCCCGTCTCCGGTGAGGTGCCGCCGGCATTCACCCGTTCGGCGGTGTGCGGGCTGCGGTGGCTCCGACGCGATGGTGGGGTGGGGAGACGCACTCACGGTGTTCCGACAGGTGTCCGACAGGGGGCGCGATGAACGACGAGCCGAACGCGGGCATACGGCCGGACGGCTGGGCGACCGTGCCACGGATGGAGCCCGCGCAGCCCCCGCGCGTATGGGCGCACGGCCCCGGCGCCGCGCGCGTCCGGGCGGACGCGCCCTTCGTCGCCGAGCGGTCGCGGACTCGGACGGTCGCGCCGAGCCCCCTCGATCCCGGCGCCGGCCGGGACCCGCACCGCGTGCACCGGGTGCTGCGGGAGGAGTTCCCGCTCACCTACGACCCGCTGCTGCGGGCGTGGGTGCTCAGCCGGTACGCCGACGTCGCCACGGCCCTCACGGACGCCCGCTTCACGCACGGCCACCGGCCCGGCGACCCTCCGTGCGCGGATTCGCACGCCGATGTCGACGAGGGCGAGCTCCGGAGCGTCGCCGCCCGTACCGCCTTCGTCCTCGCCCGGCGCATCGCCGACCGCCGTCAGGCCGACCTGGTCGCGGACTTCTGCCACTGGCTGCCCGCCGGCACGGTCGCCGCCGCCGTCGGGGTGCCCTACCGGGACATGATGCGGCTGGTCCGCGGCCGGGCCGCCTCCGCGCTCGCGGGTCAGTGCACGGGCCAGATCTCGGTACGGGAGAAGGCCCTCGCCAACTTCCTCGCCAACGTGCTCGTCGACCGGGAGCACGCGCTGGCCCTCCTGGACGCCCCGGCCGGGCAGATCGCCCGCGCCTGGACCGAGTCGCTGCGCCGCGACCCGCCGGTGCAGATCGCCGTCCGGCGCACGGGCGCCGAGGTGCGGGTCACCGGCGGCACGATCCCGGCGGGGGAGCCCGTCGCCCTGCTGATCGGAGCCGCTAGCCGCGACCCGGAACGCTTCCGCGACCCCGACCGCTACGACCCGCTGCGCGACGACGCCGACCAGCTCACCTACGGCAGGGGCGCCTGCCCCGCGGTCCTCCTCGCGGGCCTGGAAGCCGAGTACGCCCTACGGGCCCTGTTCCACGCCATGCCCCACCTCCGCTTGACGGAGGGCTTCCGCCCCGAACGCACGGGCGTGATCACCCGATCCCCCCGAAACCTCCTGGTCCGCCCGCACGGCTAGGGGGTGTCTTGCCGATCCGGCCGGATAGGCAAGAAACCCCCACTCCCACCCCCCGCCCCGGGCCC
>NZ_JBHWBS010000055.1:23709-27735 GCF_042735655.1 Streptomyces sp. NPDC059567
CTAACCACCCCACCCCCCCCACAACCACCGGGCCCCCCCCCCCGCCGGGGGGGTATCTGCCCCCCCCCCGTCCCCCCCAACTCCACCCCCTAGCCCACCCCGCGGCCGGTGCCCACCCCGCAAGCCCTGTCCCGCCTGGTCGTGGGCAGGCGTTCCGCGGGGCTGGGGGTCCCCCCGGACGGAGTCTGGGGGAGGGTGGGCACAACCCGACGACGGCGCCGCACCCGTGGGCACCGCAGGAACGGGGAGCCTGGGCCCGGCAAGGGCGCCGTCCGTTGTGCCCACCCGTTCCGCCCCAGCGGAACGATCGCCCACAACGGGGGTGGGGCGGGCGGCCACCCGGCCCCCGCGGAACCCCGGGGTTCACGGGCGGCGGTGGTCGTGGGTGAGGAGGGCCACCGGGCGTTCGGCGAAGAGGTCCCGCAGTTTCACCGTGCCGCCCCGGAACTCCCGTACCCCGTCCAGGAGGTCGAACCACGGGCCCGGCGGCAGAGGCAGTTCCGTGTCCTGCCAGCCGCCCGCCTCCGCGAGGCGCAGCGGGAGTCGGGTCACCGCCGTGATCGTCTCCGGTGTGGCCCCCTCGCCTCGGGCGAAGGCCAGGCAGTGCGCGGCCGCAGCCCCCGACGCGGGCAGCGGCATGTAGCTCCCGGCCGCGCCGAAGAGCTCCGGATGCCGGCGCCGCAGCCGCAGCGCCGCCCTGACCAGCGCCGTCTTGTCGTCGTCCGGCCCGATCGCGAACGGCCGCCGGTTGTCCGGGTCGACCAGCGCCCGGTACTCCCGCTCCGTCCCCTGATACAGCTCCGGCACACCCGGCATCGTCAGCTGCACCAGCGTCGCGCCCAGCATCTGCGCCCGGATGTGCGGCTCCAGGGCGAACGCCGCCTCCGACGCCGCCCGTAGCGGAATCCGGCCGGGCCCCGCCGCCACGAAATCCGTCACGGCCCGCTCGTACACCGCGTCGGGCTCCGTCCAGCTGGTGTGCAGCCCCGCCTCCCGGACGGACTTCAGCACCGCGGGACCGAGCCGGTCCGGATCCGGGGTGCCGAAGCCGAACGCGGTCTGCCACGCCGTCCACGCCAGATGTGGATCGGGCGCCGGCACCCCCGCCACCTCCTCCAGCAACGCGGCCCAGACCGAGGGGCATTGGGACAGGATCGCGATCCCCGCCCGGACGTCCGCGCTCCGCTTCGTGTCGTGCGTGGTCAGCACCGTGCCGGTGGCGGGCCAGTCCCGGGCCAGCCGCATGCAGTACGCGTGGAACTCCTCCGGCGCGACGGCCGGACGACCGGGATCCCCGCCCACCTCGTTCGCCGACAGCAGCGGGGTGTAGCGGTAGAAGGCCGTGTCCTCCACGGACTTGGCCCGCAAGGCGGAGGACGTCTGAGCGAACCTCGCCCGGAACGCCGCGTGTTCGGGACCGTCACCGAGCCGCCCGAGCGCCAGGTCCCGTACGGTGTCGACGGCCGTGGCCTCCTCCGGCACCGCGAAGGCCGCCTTCGCCCCGCGCGCCGCGTCCGGCGTGAGGACCGCCTCTCCG
Organism: Streptomyces sp. NPDC059567; assembly: GCF_042735655.1. NCBI lineage: Bacteria > Bacillati > Actinomycetota > Actinomycetes > Kitasatosporales > Streptomycetaceae > Streptomyces > Streptomyces sp. NPDC059567. The sequence goes on from NZ_JBHWBS010000055.1 coordinate 25,247, forward strand.
CCGGTCCGGTACGTGCGGTACACCGGTACGCGGACCAGCAGTTCACGGATCGCGGTCCGCAGCGCCCACGGCGCGTGGTCGCGCAGCTCCGGGTCGGCGGCGCAGATGCGTCCCGCGATCCTGGTCAGGGCAGTCGTCTCCGCGGACAGCTCGTGCGTCACGACCTTGTACGCGGCGCGGCGGGCCGTCGCCTCCCAGATGCCGCCCCGGTCCCCGGCCCGCCCGGCGAAATCCCGGTACACATCGAGGAGTTCGTCGGCGCCCGCGCCGTCCACGAAGATCCCGTCCACGTACCGCAGGGCGTCATATCCGGTGGTCCCGGCCACGGGCCAGGCCGGCGGCAGCGGCTCCGTACCGGTGAGGATCTTCTCCACCACCGTCCAGCACCGGCCGCCCGTGGCCTCGTGTAGCCGCTCCAGATAGCCCTCCGGGTCGGCGAGCCCGTCGGGATGGTCGATCCGCAGCCCCTCGATCACCCCGTCCCGTACCAGCTCCACGATCTTGCCGTGGGTGTCGCCGAACACCTCGGGGTCCTCGACCCGAACCCCGATCAGCTCCGAAATGGTGAAGAAGCGGCGGTAGTTGAGCTCGGTGCGGGCCAGGCGCCACCAGGCCAGGCGGTACCACTGGGCGTCGAGCAGCTCGGGCAGCGGCAGTTCCTCGGTGCCCGCACGGAGCGGGAACGCCTGCCCGTCCAGGTGCAGCGCACCGTCGGAGACCCGCAGTCGCTCCCGGATGTCCGGCAGCCGGGCCGGCAGGACGGGCAGCAGGACCCGGCCGTCGCCCGCCTCCCAGTCGATGTCGAACCAGCGGGCGTACGGCGAGTCCGGGCCCTCGCGGAGCACCGCGTGCAGCGCGTGGTTGTGGGCGGGCGACGCGGCCATGTGATTGGGCACGAGATCCACGACCAGACCGAGGCCGTGTGCCCGGGCTGCCGCCGCGAGCGCCCGCAGCCCCTCCTCGCCGCCCAGTTCCCGGCGGATCGTGCGGTGGTCGGTCACGTCGTAGCCGTGCGTGGAGCCGGGCACGGACTCCAGGACGGGGGAGAGGTGGAGGTGGGACACCCCGAGGCCGGCGAGGTACGGGACAGCGCGCTCGGCTGCCGAGAAGGGGAACTCCGGCTGGAGTTGGAGCCGATAGGTGGCGGTGGGGACCGTCGGGGCGGTGGGCGAGGGCGTCATGCGAACGTACGTACCCGGCGTGGAGGCTTCTGTGTCATCGCCTCATGCGTCCGTTCGTGTGCATCGCGTTACGTTCGGCCGATGCTCCGTATGTATCGCGACACCCTGTCACTGCTCGGACCGGGGCTGCCGGTCGTCTCGTTCCTGGGGCGGTTGCCCACCGCCATGTGCCAGCTCGGCAGCCTTCTCCTGGTCTCCGAGACGAGTGGATCACTGACGGCGGCAGGGCTCGCCGGAGGGGCGCTCGCGGCGGGGCAGACCGTGGCGGGACCGGTCATCGGCCGGCTCGCGGACCGGCGCGGGCAGCGCGGGGTGGTCTTCGCCGCGTCCCTCGCCAACGCGGTGGCCGTCGTCGCGCTCGTCCTCGCGGCGCTCGCGCACGCGGCGACCGGCTGGCTGATGCTCCTCGGCGCGTTCGCCGGGGCGACCGTCCCGCAGATCGGGCCGCTCGCCCGGACGCGCTCGGTGGCCCTGGCCCGGCGCTCCGGCGCGGGCGACCGGACGGTGGGGACGGTGCTGTCCTTCGAAGGGACCCTCGACGAGGTGTCGTTCGTCCTCGGACCGGCCCTCGTCGGTGTGGCCGCGGCGCTGGCCCACCCTGCCGCGGCCCTGCTCCTCGCGGCGGCGCTCCTCGTCACGTGCGGCGCGGCCTTCGCGCTGCATCCGTCGGCCCTCGCGGCCGAGGGTGGTACGAAGGCCGCCACCACCCGGACGGCTGCCGCCGAACGGGGTCGGCTGCCGCGGTCCGCGTACGCGCTGCGGATCACGATGGTGCTTCAGGGCGCGATGTTCGGTGCCTCGCAGGCCGGGATCACCGCGCTCACCGAGAAGCTCGGGGCTCCGGCGCAGGCGGGGCTCGTCTATGCGGCGATGGGGGTGATGAGCGCCGCGGTCGGGCTCTCCATGGCGGCCGTGCCCGCGCGGATCGGGCCGGCGACTCGATGGCGGGTCTCGACGGCCGCGCTCGTGGTCCTGTCCGTCCCGCTCCTCTTCGTCGACTCGCTGGTCGCGCTGTACGGGGTCGTGATCGTCCTCGGTGCCGCGTACGCGCCGCATCTGATCACCGTCTTCGGTCTCACCGAGCGGACCGTCCCGGCGTCTCGACTGGCCGAGTCCATGGCGTTCCTGACCAGCGGTGTCGTCGGCGGCCAGGCGCTGGCGCTGGCCCTCTCGGGGCGGCTCGCGGACACGCACGGGGTGGGGGCGGCGTTCGCGGTGGCGGTGGCGGCGGCGGTGGCGGCGGCGGTGGCGGTGGCGGCGGCTCGGCGATGGTGGTGCGGCCGGCGCGGTAGCGAGGACGGGCGGGGC
>NZ_JBHWBS010000055.1:27745-47613 GCF_042735655.1 Streptomyces sp. NPDC059567
CCTCCCCCTCTTGTTTTTAGGTTTTTTTTGGGGTGGGGGGGTGTTGTTTTTTTTTTTTTCCTGCTGGGGGGGGGGGGGGGGGGGGGGGCCCCCCCCCCCCCACGTCTCCGGACCTGATTTCCACCCCCTGACGGCGGCGCCCCCCGAGCCCCCTACGCCGGGCGTTTCAAGACCGTCAGGCTCAGCGGCGCCAGCGTCACGCGCTCGCCCGCCGCCACTTTCGGGCCCTCCTGGGGTGGGATGCCCTCCGGGTGCGAGGTGTCCACCACCACCCGCCACGTCTGACCGTGGTTGACCGGGACCTCGAACTCCAGCTCCTGCGACGACGCGTTGAACATCAACAGGAACGAGTCGTCAGCGATCCGTTCCCCCTGCGTCCCCGGCTCCGAGATCGCGTTGCCGTTCAGGAAGACCGACAGCGCCTGGGCGTGTGCCGCCTGCCAGTCCCGCGCGGTCATCTCCTCGCCCTCCGGGGTGAACCAGGCGATGTCCGTGAGCTCGTCGTGCGTGCCCTCCACCGGCCGCCCGTGGAAGAACCGGCGGCGCCGGAAGACCGGATGGTCCCGTCGCAGCCGGGCCATCGCACGGGTGAACTCCAGCAGGGTGCCCTCCTCCGAGGCGCCCGGCTCCGGCCAGCGCACCCAGGACACCTCGTTGTCCTGGCAGTACGCGTTGTTGTTGCCGCCCTGCGTCCGCCCGAACTCGTCGCCGTGGCTGAGCATCGGCACGCCCTGCGACAGCATCAGTGTCGCGATGAAGTTCCGCATCTGCCGGTTGCGCAGCTCGATGGTGCCGATGTCGTCCGTCTCGCCCTCGGCGCCGCAGTTCCACGACCGGTTGTAGCCCTCGCCGTCCCGATTGCCCTCCCCGTTCGCCTCGTTGTGCTTCTGGTTGTACGAGACGAGGTCGCGCAGCGTGAAGCCGTCGTGGCAGGTGACGAAGTTGACCGAGGCGAGCGGCCGCCGCCCGTCGTCCTGGTAGAGGTCGGACGAGCCGGTCAGCCGGGACGCGAACTCCGCGAGTGTCCGGGGCTCTCCGCGCCACAAGTCCCGTACGCAGTCCCGGTACTTGCCGTTCCACTCGGTCCACAACGGCGGGAAGTTGCCCACCTGGTAGCCGCCTTCGCCCACGTCCCACGGCTCGGCGATCAGCTTCACCTGGCTGACCACCGGGTCCTGCTGCACCAGGTCGAAGAACGAGGACAGCCGGTCCACCTCGTGGAACTGCCGGGCGAGCGTCGCCGCCAGGTCGAAGCGGAAGCCGTCGACGTGCATCTCGGTCACCCAGTACCGCAGGCTGTCCATGATCAGCTGAAGCACGTGCGGGGACCGCATGAGCAGCGAGTTCCCGGTGCCGGTGGTGTCCGTGTAGTACCGGCGGTCGTTCGCCAGCCGGTAGTACGAGGGGTTGTCCAGGCCCCGGAAGGAGAGCGTCGGGCCGAGGTGGTTGCCCTCGGCCGTGTGGTTGTAGACCACGTCGAGGATGACCTCGATCCCCGCCTGGTGCAGGGCCCGGACCGCCGACTTGAACTCCAGCACCTGCTGGCCCCGGTCGCCCCAGGAGGCGTAGGCGTTGTGCGGGGCGAAGAAGCCGATGGTGTTGTAGCCCCAGTAGTTCGAGAGGCCCGCGTCCACCAGCCGGTGGTCGTTGACGAACTGGTGCACCGGCATCAACTCCAGTGCCGTGACACCCAGTTCCTTGAGGTGGCCGATGACCGCCGGATGAGCGAGCCCCGCGTACGTCCCGCGCAGCTCCTCCGGCAGCTCCGGGTGGAGCATCGTCAGGCCCTTCACATGGGCCTCGTAGATCACCGTACGGTGGTAGTCGGTGCGCGGGCGCCGGTCGTCGCCCCAGTCGAAGTACGGATTGACCACGACCGAGGTCATCGTGTGCGGCGCCGAGTCCAGGTCGTTGCGCGAGTCCGGCCGCCCGAAGTGGTAGCCGTACACCGCCTCGCCCCAGTCGACCGAGCCCGAGACCGCACGGGCATAGGGGTCCAGGAGCAGCTTCGCCGAGTTGCAGCGCTGCCCGAGCTCCGGCGCGTACGGGCCGTGGACCCGGAACCCGTACCGCTGACCCGGCATCACTCCCGGCAGATAGGCGTGCCGGACGAAGGCGTCCGTCTCACGCAGCTCCACCGCCGTCTCCGAGCCGTCGTCGTGGAGCAGACACAGCTCGATTCTGTGGGCGGCCTCGGAGAAGACCGCGAAATTGGTTCCAGCGCCGTCGTAGGTGGCGCCCAGGGGATACGCCTGTCCCGGCCAGACCTGCATAGATAAGACTCTTCCATTCTGATCCGGGTGTTGGGGTGCACTCCGGCCAGATCCTGCCCGAAAAGGGGGCAACCTCCTAGGACTTCGGCCCGTCCTACCGGGTGACCAGTCACAAGGGGGATACAGAGGGGGAAGTGTGTACGAAATAGTGCGCCGCCATCTGGGGAAAGTGGTGGCGGGCGCGGCCATGGCGGTGACGGGGACCGCCGTCATGGTCGGGATCACCCTGCCGGGGAGCGCGGGGGCCGAGGGCACGCGCGGGAACGACCTCGCCGGGGGCCGTACCGCCGCGTCCGCACCGCCGGGATCGGCGGACGCCGCCGGTACGCCGCCGGAGCCCGCGACCCTGGCCACCGCACCGCCCGAGGGGGCGAAGGGAGTCGGCACCGACCCGCTCACCGACGACGAGCTCAAGCGGGCCGAGGCCCTGGCGCTGATCCCGCCGGCCGCCTCCGCGCAGCGCGACGTCGAAGGGGGCAGGGGGCCACAGCACCTGGCCACCGAGCTGGCCGATCCGCTGCCCGAGGAGATCGACAAACCCGGCTCGCCGCGCCGCGCCGAGGTCCGCTTCTACGACTACGGACGGAACGAGCTGATCACCCGGACCGTCAATCTCGAGACGGGAAAGGTCGAGCAGGCCGGCGTGCAGCGCGGGGTGCAGCCCTCGGCGCACCCCGAGGAGCTGCGCGAGGCCCTGGAGCTGATCCTGGCCAGTCCGCTCGGCAAGGGGGTCCGCGAGGACTACAAGGACGCCACCGGCAAGGCGCTGACCTCGACCGGCCAGCTCTGGTTCAACGGCGACGTCTACCGCACCTACCGCGAGGCGAAGGTGCCCGCCCCGCTCGCCGCGTGTGGCGAGCACCGCTGCGTCCGGCTCGTCACCAAGATCCTCAACGGCTCGTGGATCGACACCCGGAACCTCATCGTCGATCTCAGCGCCAGGACCGTCACGCGCGTCGGCTGACCACCGACGCTCCCCCAGCCTTCGGCCGGGGGTACCCCCAACGAGGGAGTTCTCGACCCATGCCCCACCCGTTCCTCTCGCGCGCCCGCAAGCAGGGCGCCGTCCTCGCCTCCGCCGCGCTCCTCGGCACCGCCACGGCGGCCGCGGGCCCGGTGAGCTCCGCCACGGCGGCACCCGCACCGCCCCGCCCCGACTGCTCCGCCGCCTACCGGGTCGAGCAGACCCTCGACGGCGGCACCACCTGGCGCATGTGCTGGCGCTACGACACCGACTCCGGGCTCGTCCTGGACAAGGTCACCTACCAGCCCAAGAGCGCGGCCGCCCCGATCCGCGTCCTGAACAGCGCCAAGCTCGCGCAGATCCACGTCCCCTACGACGACGGCAACGCCGAGTACGACGACCTCACCGGCGCCGGCTTCGGCTGGGGGCTGCAGAACCTGAAGCCGGCCGAGTGCCCCGGCGGCACGATCACCGCCGTGAAGGTGCCGGAGGCCGGCAACGTCAACGGCCTGTGCACCACCACCCGGGCACGCGGCCACGCCTACCGGATGGCCAACGACGAGGGCACGAAGGTCTGGCAGGCCCAGGGCAAGGACCTGCTCGTCTACACCGTCAACAAGGTGGCCTGGTACGAGTACATCACCGAGTGGCGGTTCTCCTCCGACGGCACGATCGCCGCCAACGTCGGCGCCACCGGCAGCCTTGCGCCGGGCGACTACAACGCGACCGACGGCCGCGGCTGGCCCATCGGCCCCGGCGCCCGCTCCTACGCCACCAGCCATGCCCACAACGTCTTCTGGAGGCTCGACTTCGGTCTCGACGGCAGCGTCAGGGACCGGATCGAGCAGTACGACTCCAAGGTCACGGCCCCGGCGCCCGGTGGCGGAGGGCCGACGGTGAAGACCACGCGCACCCCGGTGACGAAGGAGCTCGCGGGCGACGCGAAGAACATGCGCTGGTGGCGGGTGGTCAGCGCCACCGGCAAGAACAAGGACGGCCACGCCCGGTCGTACGAGATCGTGCCCGGCCCCTCCAACACCCACGCCGGGCGCGGCTTCACCAAGCACGACATCTACTTCACCCAGACCCGTGCCTGTGAGCAGTTCGCCAGCAACAACATCCTCGACTGCGGGCCGAACGCGCCCGACAGCGTGGACAGGTGGGTCAACGGCGAGACGCTGACCGACCCCGCCGTCTGGGTCAACATCGGGTTCCACCACATCGCCCGGGACGAGGACCAGCAGCCGATGCCGGTCCACTGGCAGGGCTTCCAGCTCGCACCCAGGGACGTTACCGCTATGAATCCGCTCACTCCGGCCGATCTCGCCGACCAGAACGGCGCTCCGAATCAGGGGAGTTGAGCAAGCAGCCTGCCGATCCTGCTGCACCGCCTCCCGCTCGCGGAGTACCCTTCCTTGATCGTCGACAGACGGTCGGAACGGGCGTCCAGAAGTAGAAGGCGGTGCGCGGGTGAGCTCGGGAGGTCTGGAGCTGCCCCCAGGTGACGCGGGTCACGAGGGGGGCTCCCCCGACCCCGTGGAAGTCCCGCCAGGAGCGGTCTCCGTCGCCAGGCCGATGGAGATCGGGGCGGAGCTCGACTGGGGCGCCGAAGCCTGGAGCGAGGTGCGCACCCGTGCCCAGCGGGCGGGCAGGGCCTACATCTGGCTGAATCTCGTCGAGCAGCGGCTGCGGGCCGTGGTGGCCGCCGTGCTGCGGCCGGTGTACGAACCGGTGCACGGTGAGGACTGGGTGGTGGCCGCGGCAGGCCCGGCGGGACAGGAGTGGGTGCAGCGCGCCGTCGCCGTCCGCGAGGTCTCGCGGCGCAAGGGCTATCTCCTCGACCCGGCCGACGACAACGTGCTGAGCTTCCTCACGCTCCCGCAGCTGCGGGAGCTGATGGTGCAGCACTGGCCCTGCTTCGAGCCGTACTTCGACGACCGGCGGGAGGTCGAGCTCGCCCTGGACGAGCTGGAGGTGACGCGCAACGTCGTCTCCCGCAACAGGGCCCTCTCGCTCACCGTGCTCGCCCAGTCCGAGCGTGCCTCGGCCCGGCTCCTGGAGATCCTCGGCAGCGGGGCGGCGGTGCCGTCCGCCGACCGGCTGCCGGTCGACGCCGTCGAGGACCTGGTGGGGGACCGGTACGCGGACGTGGTCTCCGTCCACCCCGACCGGGTGCGACTGCAGCGGCAGCTGCCGGCCGAGGACCTCTTCGGCGGGGCGCGGCGCCTCGACGCCACCGGCATAGGCCTGAATCTGCTGGTGCAGAACTTCTCCGGGCGGCGGCTCGTGCGGCTGGCCGAGTCGGGCTGCCGGATACGGCTGCTGTTCCTGAACCCGGCGAGCAGCGCCGTGAAGCGGCGCGAGCGCGAACTGGGCCTGAAGAAGGGCGAGCTGAGCCGCTCGGTGGAGATGAACATCCTCCATATGCGGCGGGTGCGCTCCAGGCTGCGCGATCCGGGCGCCTTCCAGATCCATGTCTTCGACGAGACGCCTCGCTTCACCGCCTACCTGGTGGACGGGGACGGGCCGGACGGCGTCGGCGTCGTCCAGTCGTATCTGCGGAAGGCGCGGGGGATGGAGGCGCCGGTCCTCGTACTGCGCGGGGGTGGCCGGAACGTGGTGCGCTCGGGGCAGCAGCCACGCGATGGTGATTACGGACTTTTCGCTACATACCGGGAGGAGTTCGAGTCGGTCTGGCTCGACTCCCGGCCGGTCTCCTGAGACCGGGCGCCCGTTGCCCGAGGGCCGTTGTCAGTGGCTCGTGCGAGGGTGTTCAGCACCACGGGGGAGATCACGTAAGGAGGCCCGATGGCTTGGCACGGGGAAGAGCTGGTCGGATTCGACCTGGAGACGACCGGCACCGAACCGCTGGAGGCGCGGATCGTGACGGCCTCGATCGTCGGCGTCCACGGCGGACGCGTCGCGAGGCAGCGGGACTGGCTCGCCGACCCGGGGATCCGTATCCCGGCACAGGCGTCCGCGATCCACGGCATCAGCAGCGAGCGGGCGGCCGCCGAGGGGCGGCCGGTGCGCGAGGTGGCCGACGAGATCGCCGAGACCCTGACGGGGTACTGGTCGCGGGGCGTCCCGGTCGTGGCGTACAACGCGTCCTTCGACCTGACACTGCTCTCCGCCGAGCTGCGGCGCCATGGGCTCCCCTCGCTGAGTGAGCGGCTGGGCGGCGCACCGATAGGCCCGGTCGTCGACCCGTACACCATCGACCGGGCCGTCGACCGCTACCGCCGCGGGAAGCGGACCCTGGAGGCGGTCTGCGCGGAGTACGGCGTCGTCCTCGAGGCGGCCCACCAGGCGGCGGCCGACGCGCTGGCCGCCGTGCGGGTGGCGGTCGCGATAGCCGAGCGGCACCGGTCGGTGGCCGAGCTGACTCCGGCGGAGCTCCATGAGCGTCAGATCGGCTGGTACCGCGTCTGGGCGGAGGACTTCCAGGACTTCCTGCGCCGCAAGGGCAGCCCGGAGGCGGTCGTCGACCCGACCTGGCCGCTGCGCGAGCCGGCCACGGTCGCCGGCTGACGACCGCCCGGCCGGACGACTCTCCGAGGACGACGCTCCGACCGGCGTCCGTCCGGCGTCCGAACGGCTGCGGTCAGCCGATCGGGTTCTCCGCCAGGAAGTCCAGGAGCAGCGCGTTGATCCGTTCCGGCTGGTCCAGCTGGAGCCAGTGACCCGCGTTCTCGACGCGCTCGTAGCGCCAGGTGCCGTCCACGTGCTTGCCGGTGCCGGACATGGACTGCTCGGTCATGAAGCGGTCGCCGGGGGACCACACACCCATCACGGGGCCGGGCAGCGGCGGCAGAGGCAGGGCCGGGCCGAACTGGACCTCGGCGGGGAGACCCGCCCGGTAGATGTTCAGCGCGGCAGTCAGCGCGCCGGGCGCCCGCAGCGGGTCGATGATCGCCTCCGCGTCGGGGTGCTCGCCCAGCATCTCCCGGAGGTTGGCGAAGTCGTCCCGGGCGAGCCACTCCTCGGCGAGCCCCGGGAACTGGAACAGAAGCATGTACCAGGACCGCTGCTTCTGCTCGGAGCCCGCGCCGAGGACGGACGCCACGTGACCGACCGACAGGATGCTCAGACTCGCGACCCGCTCGGGCGCGCCCTGGGCGAGACCCTGCACCACGCCCGAGCCCCAGTCGTGCCCGACCAGATGGACCCGGTCGATCTCCAGCCGGGCGAGGAGTTCGAGCAGGTCGCCGATGTGCCTGCCCGGGTGGTACGCCTCCACGCCGCCCTCCGGCCGGCCCGAGGCGCCGAAGCCGCGCAGGGTCGGAGCGACGCAGGTGTACCCGGCCGCGGTCAGGGCCGGCACCTGATGGCGCCAGAGATGGTGGCTGTCGGGAAAGCCGTGCACCAGCAGGACGGCCGGACCCTGGCCGCTCACCTCGACGTCGAGCGTCACCTCGGACAGTTCCACACGCATCACAACACCCCGATCGTGAGTGGGAATTCGAGCGGCGTGCCCCGCCTTGCCGTCAGAAGGGGTACCACCGCACCTCAGGGTCACCTTCCCGCAGGGAGGCCACGCGGCGCTCGAATTCGGCCAGCGCCTGGGGGTTCGTCGGAGCGTGCTGGGCCACCCAGGCGCAGCTGGCCGTCTCCCGGGCCCCGCGCAGCACCGCGCAACCGTCCCACTCCCGTACGTCCCAGCCGTACGCCTCGGTGAACGCGTCGTACGCGGCCGGGTCGAGTCCGTACCGGTCCCGGGAGAGGGCGAGCACCACCAGGTCGTGCTCGCGCAGATCGGAGGAGAAGGTCTCCAGGTCGACCAGGACAGGCCCCTCGGGGCCGACGTGGACGTTGCGGGGCAGTGCGTCACCGTGGATCGGACCGGGGGCGAGGTGCGGGGTGAGGGCGGCCGCCGCCGGGGCGAAGGAGTCCCGCCGCTCGCGCAGGAAGGCCGCGTCGGCCGGGTCGATCGCGTCTCCGGCCAGCCGCAGCCACCGCTCGACCCCGCCGAGCAGTTCCCGGCGCGGAAGCGTGAAGCCGGCGGGCTCGGGCAGGGCGTGGATCCGTCGCAGCAGCGGCGCCAGATCGCGCGGCTCGGCCGGACGCACGGCGTCCGGCAGCCGGTGCCAGAGGGTGACCGGGTGGCCCTCCACCAGGCGCGGCTTGGGCTCCGCCGCCCGCACGGCCGGGATGTCCGCCTCCTCCAGCCAGGCCGCGAGCGCCAGCTCCCGCTCGGCCCGGGGGAGCAGCTCCGCCTCCCGGCCGATCTTCACCACGAGATCGCCCACGGCGAAGACCGCGTTCTCTCCGAGTGCCAGCAGCGCCGCCTCCGGCTCGCGCACGGCGACGCCGTCCGCCTCGCCGCCGTCCGTCGTGCCGCGTGCCGCGCGGCCCGCCTCGCCGCCCGTCGGCAGCCCCGCGGCGGCCAGGATGTCCCGTGCCCGCGCCTCGTCCATCGCTCTCTCCCACCTGCCTGTGCGAATCAGCCAAAGTCTCGCATCCATGCAGGTGGCCTTGACGAACCGACGGCCTGTCAGGACCATGACGAAGGCCGAGACGGCGTGTCAAAAGGCGCATAAGGGGTCGAATCTGTGAGTGTGCTGGCGACCGCGACGAAGCGGTCCGGCGGTCCGAAGACCACCGGCGGGAGACCCGGTCAGGGGCGGGACCACAGCGCCTGGTTCCTGGTGCTGCCCGCGCTGATCCCCACCCTGATCCTCAGCGTCGGCCCGCTGCTCTACGGCATCGCCCTCGCCTTCACCGACGCCCAGTCAGGCCGTACCCAGGCCACCCAGTGGGTCGGCACGCTCAACTTCCAGGACCTGCTGCACGACACGCTCTTCTGGGACTCGTTCCGGATCGGCCTGCTGTGGGCCGTCGGTGTCACCCTCCCGCAGTTCCTGCTCGCCCTCGGCCTCGCGCTCCTGCTCAACCAGAACCTGCGCTTCCGCTGGCTGGCCAGGGCGCTCGCGATCATCCCCTGGGCCATGCCGGAGGTCGTCGTCGGCATCATGTGGCGGCTCGTCTACAACCCCGACGCGGGCATCCTCAACGAGACCATCCGCGATCTCGGCCTCGGCGACGGCCAGGAGTGGCTCACCGGGCTCGCCACCGCCCTGCCGGCCGTGATCCTCGTCGGCATCTGGGCCGGGATGCCGCAGACCACGGTCGCCCTGCTCGCCGGTCTGCAGAACACCCCGCACGAACTCCACGAGGCGGCCGCCCTCGACGGCGCGGGCGCCTGGCGCCGCTTCCGTACCGTCACCTGGCCCGCGCTCAAGCCGGTCGCCCTCGCCATCACGGCCCTGAACTTCATCTGGAACTTCAACTCCTTCGCCCTGGTCTACGTCCTGACCAACGGCGGACCCGGCGGACGCACCCGGCTTCCCATGCTCTTCGCCTACGAAGAAGCGTTCCGCTACGGGCAGTTCGGCTACGCCGCCGCGATGGGCTGTGTGATGGTCGCCGTCATCTCCGTGCTCCTCGCCCTCTATCTCGTCGGACGGCTGAAGGGAGACCAGGACCGGTGAGCGCGCTCCGCACCAGCAGGCCCGCGCGGTTCGGCCAGTACCTCGCGCTCCTCGCGTATCTGGTCTTCCTCGCCTTCCCGTTCCTCTGGCTGATCTCCACCGCCTTCAAGCCGGCGACGGAACTGGGCTCGCTGCACCCGACCTGGATCCCGAAGGACCCGACCCTCGCCAACTTCCGGCAGGCGTTCGAGGAGCAGCCACTGCTGCAGGCCGCGGGCAACAGCCTGATCGCCGCCCTCTCCGCGGCACTGATCGCCGTCGTCATCGCCACACCCATGGCCTATGTGATGGCCCGCCACCGTGGCCGGCTCTCCACCGCCGCCACCGGCTGGGTCGTGATCAGCCAGGCCTTCCCGTTCGTGCTGGTGATCATCCCGCTCTTCCTGGTCCTGAAGAACCTGCACCTGATCAACAGCCTCTTCGGCCTGGTCATGGTGTACGTCGTCTGGTCGCTGCCGTTCGCGCTGTGGATGCTCGTCGGGTACGTACGGGCCGTCCCGGCCGAACTGGAGGAGGCCGCGGCCGTCGACGGGGCGGGGAAGCTCCGCACCCTCGTCTCGGTCACCGCCCCGCTGCTCGCCCCCGGCATCGTCGCCACCGCGCTCTTCGCCTTCATCACCGCATGGAACGAGTTCTTCTTCGCGCTCGTCCTGCTCAAGACCCCGGAGAAGCAGACCTTGCCGGTCGTCCTCACCCACTTCCTCGGCGCGGAGGGCGTCGCCGATCTCGGACCGCTCGCCGCGGCCGCGTTCCTCGCCACGATCCCCTCGCTCGTCATCTTCGCGATCATCCAGAAGCGCATCACGGGCGGGATGCTGACCGGGGCGGTGAAGTCCTGATGCGCGTACGGGTGTTCACGGCAGCCGCGGCCGCGTTGGCGCTGCTGCTCACCGGGTGCTCCGGCGGGGGCGACTCCGACGGCGGCCCGATCCGGCTCCGCTTCCAGTCGCTGGCCTGGCAGAAGGAGTCCGTCGACGCCAACAAGGAACTGGTGAAGGAGTGGAACGCGGCCCATCCCGACGTCCAGGTCGACTATGTCCAGGGCAGCTGGGACTCCGTCCACGACCAGCTCCTCACCTCCTTCGAGGGCGGCGAGGCGCCCGACATCATCCACGACGCCTCCGACGACCTGGCCGACTTCGCCTACGGCGGCTACCTCGCCGACCTCCGCACGCTCCTGCCCGAGCGGCTCAAGGCCGACATCCCGGCGCGGAGCTGGCAGACCACGACCTTCGGCGAGGGGGTCTACGGCGTTCCCTTCCTCCAGGAACCCCGCGTGATCATGGCGAACAAGAAGATCCTGGAGTCCACCGGCGTCCGGATCCCGACCCCGGACAAGCCCTGGAGCTGGGAGGAGTTCCGGCAGATCACCAGGGAACTGACGGCCACGATGGGCAAGGGGAGGTACGCGGTCGCCTGGCCCCTCAAGGAACCGGTCTCCGTCAGCCTCAACCTGGGGCTCTCGGCGGGCGGGGAGCTCTTCCACCGGGAATCCGACGGAAGGGTGACCATCGGCTTCACCGAGGAGGACGGCGTCGTTCCCGGCACCATCCACGACCAGGTGAACACCGACCTCAGCGCCTCGCGCTCCACCCTCGGCACCGGCGGCTCCGACGCCCTGCCGGGCTTCTTCGGCGGCAAGTACGCGATGGTCCCGCTCGGCTTCTCGTACCGCCAGCAGATCACCCAGCAGGCACCCGAGGGCTTCGAGTGGATCGTGCTGCCGGCGCCCGCCGGGAAGGACGGGCTCGCGCAGGGCGTCAGCCCGCAGACGCTCTCGATCGCCGAGGACAGCCCGTACAAGCAGGAGGCGGCGCGCTTCCTCGACTTCTTCCTCCAGCCGGAGAACATGGTCCGTCTGGCTCGCGGCGACTGGATGCTGCCGACCGGCACGGCCGCGCTCGCGGACCCCTCCCTGCGCACCGCGAAGGACGGCTGGGCGACCGGAGCCGCCGTGGCCGAACATTTGCAACCCGCGCCTGCGCAATCGGTGCGCGGCTACCCGGAATGGAAGGACAAGGTGGCCACCCCGGCGTACCAGGAGTACTACAGCGGGGCGATCGACACCGAGGAGCTGCGCAAGCGTCTGGTGGAGGACGGGAACCTGGTCCTCGCCCGCTATCAGCGTCGCTGAGCCGCACTCCGCGCGGCGACGCATGGTCATCTGATTGTACGAGACGTCTCGTCTCGCTTACCGTGAAGCCATGACCGCCACTCCGCGCCCCGCCCACATTGCCATGTTCTCCATCGCCGCCCACGGCCATGTGAACCCGAGCCTCGAAGTGATCCGCGAGCTCGTCGCCCGCGGGCACCGCGTCAGTTACGCCATCCCCGCCTCCTTCGCCGAGAAGGTCGCCGCGACCGGCGCCACGCCGGTCGTGTACACCTCCACGCTTCCGACCGACGACGACCCGGACGCCTGGGGCACCGAACTCATCGACAACATCGAACCCTTCCTCCGGGACGCGATCCAGGCGCTGCCCCAACTCGCCGCGGCCTTCGACGGCGACCGTCCGGATCTCGTCCTCCACGACATCACCGCCTACCCGGCTCCGGTCCTCGCACACCGGTGGGATGTGCCCGCCGTGGGACTCTGGCCGAATCTCGTCCCGTGGGAGGGGTACGAGGAGGAGGTCGCCGAGCCCATGTTCGCCGAGCTCAAGGCCTCCGAGCGGGGCAAGGCGTACTACGCCCGCTTCGAGAACTGGCTCACCGAGCACGGCGTCGACACCCACCCCGACCGGCTCATCGCCCGCCCCCGCCGGGCGATCGTGCTCATCCCGCGCGCCCTCCAGCCGCATGCCGACCGGGTCGACGACGCCGTCTTCACCTTCGTCGGCGCCTGTCAGGGTGACCGGGCCGACCAGGGGGAGTGGAACCGGCCGGCGGGCGCGGAGAAGGTGCTCCTGGTCTCCCTGGGTTCGGCCTTCACCAAGCAGCCGGACTTCTACCGGGCGTGCGTGGCCGCGTTCGGTGGCCTGCCCGGCTGGCACGTCGTGCTCCAGATCGGCGCGTTCGTCGACCCGGCGGAGCTGGGGGAACTCCCCGCCAACGTCGAAGTGCACTCCTGGGTACCCCAGTTGGCGATCCTGAAGCAGGCGGACGCCTTCATCACCCACGCCGGGGCCGGCGGCAGTCAGGAGGGGCTGGCCACCGCCACCCCGATGGTCGCGGTTCCGCTGGCCACCGACCAGTTCGGCAACGCGGACATGCTCCAGTCCCTCGGCGTGGCCCGGCATCTGCCGATGGGGGAGGTGACCCCCGAACGTCTGCGCGAGGCCGTCCTCGCCCTCGTCGACGACCCCGAAGTGACCCTCCGCGCCAAGGAGGTCCAGGAGCGGATGGCGAGCGAGGGCGGAGCGCGCCGGGCGGCGGACCTGATCGAAGCCGAACTGTCCTAGGCCGTTACGCAATTGCGGGCCCCCGGGTGACCGGGGGCCCTCCGCGTGCGTCGAGTTGGGGCGAGTTGACCGATTTATTATTACGAAAGCTTGTTGAGTAAGTCACAGGTGTACGAAGGTCTTGATTTGCACTCGTCAATGAGCAAGGGTTTCGAGGCAGCTACCGGAGAGTTTCCTTCCAGTGGCTCATCCCCCCACAAATCCTGACGAGGAGACCCCTCTTCATGGCAATACACAAGCGTGTCCGCCGGACGAAGCTCATCGCCGTCTCGACCGCGATCGCGGCCGCGGCCGGAGTCACCGTCTTCACCACCCAGTTCGCCGGCGCGGCCCCCACGCCCGCCCTCGGAACTGTCTACGGCCTCGGCGCGGAAGGCGCCGTCGCGGGTAGCTACGTCGTTCTGCTGGACGAGAAGGCCGACAAGGGCGAGCTCGCGAAGGAGTACGGCGGCACCCTGCGCCGCAGCTACGACTCCGCGGTCAACGGCTTCTCGGTCAACGGGCTTTCGGAGACCGAGGCCAAGCGCCTCGCCGCCGACCCGGCCGTCGCCAAGGTCGTCCAGAACAAGAAGTTCTCCATCAACGCCACCCAGACGGACCCGCCCTCCTGGGGTCTGGACCGGGTCGACCAGGCCGAGACCGCCGGGGACAAGAAGTACACCTACCCCGACAAGGGCGGCGAAGGCGTCACCGCGTACGTCATCGACACCGGAGTCCGCGTCAGCCACGAGGACTTCGGCGGCCGTGCCGTCGACGGCTTCGACGCCATCGACAACGACAACACCGCCCAGGACGGCAACGGCCACGGCACGCACGTCGCCGGCACCATCGCGGGCACCGCCCACGGTGTCGCCAAGAAGGCGAAGATCGTCGCCGTCCGCGTCCTCGACGACAACGGCTCCGGCACCACCGAGCAGGTCGTCGCCGGCATCGACTGGGTCACCAAGAACCACCAGGGCCCGTCCGTCGCCAACATGAGCCTCGGTGGAGGCGCCGACCCCGCCCTCGACGACGCCGTCAAGAAGGCCATCGCCGCCGGCGTCACCTTCGGCGTCGCCGCGGGCAACGAGTCCTCCGACGCGGGCCAGGGCTCCCCCTCCCGTGTCCAGGAGGCGATCACCGTCGCCTCGTCCACCGAGGACGACCAGCAGTCCAGCTTCTCCAACTTCGGCTCCGTGGTGGACCTCTACGCCCCCGGCTCGGAGATCACCTCGGCCTGGAACGACAGCGACACCGGCACCAAGACCATCTCCGGTACGTCCATGGCGACCCCGCACGTGGTCGGCGCGGCCGCCGTCTACCTCGCGGGACACCCGGACGCCACCCCGGACCAGGTCGCCGAGGCCCTGGTCGCCGGAGCGACGCCCGACAAGATCTCCAACCCCTCCGAGGGCACCGCCAACAAGCTGCTCAAGATCGTCGAGTAGCGGCCCCGGCCCGATGACCGGCGGCCGCCGTGCCCTCCCCCACGGGGCACGGCGGCCGCCTATCGTGTGACCATGACGAAGACGTACGCCGTTCTGCTGCGCGGAATCAATGTGGGCGGACACCGCAAGGTGCCCATGGCGGAGCTCCGTTCCCTCCTCGACGGCCTCGGCCACCGCGACGTCAGGACCTATCTCCAGAGCGGGAACGCCGTCTTCACCACCGACGCCGACGAGCGGGGACTCGCCGCCGGCATCGAGGACGCCATCGAGAAGCGCTTCGGCTTCCGCGTCGACTGCCTCGTCCGCGACGCGGAGTACCTCGCCGCCGTCGCCGACGACTGCCCTTTCCCCGCCGCCGAGCTGGAGGGCAAGCAGCTCCACGTCACGTATCTCTCCGAGCGGGTCGACCCCGAGCGCTTCGCCGCCATCGACCAGTCGGCCTTCCTGCCGGAGGAGTTCCGGCTCGGCGACCGCGCGCTCTACCTCTACGCACCCGACGGTCTCGGCCGGTCCAAGCTCGGCGAGGCGCTCTCCCGTCCCGCCCTCTTCAAGGGGATCGTGGCCACCTCGCGCAACTGGAACACCGTGGTCAAGCTGGTGGAGATGACCCGCTCGTAGCGCAGAGGGGGACCCCGCCTCTTCGTTCAAGATCATCCGGGTGCAGAATGACCCGTATGTCGATGACGAACATACCGAAAACGGCAACGATCGACGATGCTGCGCCGATCGGCCGCACCCTGACCCGCGCCTTCGACGACGACCCGATGATGCGCTGGTTCTTCCCCGACGACGCCTCGCGCCAGGCACAGTTGGGCCGCTACTTCACCACGATCTTCACACGGCAGTACGTCCGTCACGGGGTGTGCGAGCGCACCGAGGCGGCCGCCGCGTTCTGGGCGCCGCCGGAGGCTCAGGCCAAGGCCGTTCCCGACGCGGAGACCATCCGGGAACTCCAGGACATCCTCGGCGACCGGGCCTCGCTGTTCAGGGACGCCGTGGAGACGGCCGCCGCGCACACGCCCCAGGAGCCGCACTGGTCCCTGGCGCTGATCGGCGCCGACCCGGCCGTCCAGGGGCAGGGGCACGGGTCCGCCCTGCTCCGCTCGGGCCTCGCCAAGGCCGACGCGGCGGGTCTGCCCACGTATCTGGAATCCTCCAAGCCGTCGAACATTCCCGTCTACGAGCACTTCGGCTTCACCGTGCGTGAGGAGCTGCGGCTGCCGGGCGGCGGGCCGGTGCTGTGGGGGATGTGGCGCGAACCGCGCGGCCCCGAGGCTTCGTAACGAACGTCAGGCCGGCGGAGCGTCGTCCGCGGCGCGCCAGGCGATCGCCAGACCCTCCAGCCACGCCGGGGGCAGCTCGGCGTCCTCCCACTCCGTCCGCAGCGCGGACGGAGTGGCGGTGAGGCGTTCGAGGACGGCGACGCTGGTGGGGGAGTGGATGAGGGAGTAGCGGCCGTGGACGGCGATGCGGCTGCCGGGCCCGTACAGCGCGTACACCTGGGCCAGTCGGCTCCGATGGGTCTCGGCGAACTCCTCCAGTCGCCCCGCGTACCCGACCCGTTCGACGACGCCCATCGTGCCGAGGACCGCGGTGAGGACCTCGTCCGACACCTCGGGGTCGAGATCCGAGGCGTGACTGAAGGCGAGGTAGAGCGGTGTCACGGCGACCTTCGCCCGCTCCACGTCCACCATCCCGACCGGGGTGCGGACGCGCGTGGCGTCTTCCCGGCCACTCCCGCGCAGGGGGTGGTCGGTCATCGCCGGGCCGATGGCGCGCCGCAGGGCCCGCTCGGCGAGGTTGACGAGTTCGCCGTCGACGGCCCGGGCGCCGGCGAGCCAGCCGGAGGCGTATGGCTCGCCGCCTTCCGGCGGGATACCCACCATCTTGCCGATCTCGCCGTGCGCCTCCGAGATCGCCCCGGCCTCGACGAGCGCGATCAGCTCCTCGGCGTCGACGTGGAACACGCCCGCGCGGCCGAGGAGTTCAAGGAGGGTCTTCTTCGCGTTCATGACGCTGGCGGAGTCCAGCGGGTGCTGGCCCTCTTCGGCGGTGTCGATGGTGTCCTCCTCGTCGGCCTCGGCCTGGTGCGGAGAGGCTTTCAGCTGGGGGTGGCCCTCGTCCAGCTTCTCAAAGATCGCCGGACGGGGCTGCCTTCCTAGCCGAGGGCCCGTTCCACCGTGGCGTAGGTGACGCCGTGGTCCGCCAGGGTCTCGGCGACGACACCGGGGCGGGCCGTGAGGGCGAGGAGCAGGTGCTCGTCACCGATCGCCTTCTCTCGGCGGCCGAGGCAGACGCGCAGGGACCGCTCCAGTACACCCTTCGCCTCGCCGGTGAAGGGCCGGTGCCCGGAGCGACGGACCCGCTCGTCACGGTCGTCGGCGAGCGCGCCCGGGCCGTGCGCCTCCTCGACCCGGGCGACGATCTCGGTCACATCGATCCCGAGCCCCGCCAGCGCGTCCGTGTCCGCCTTGGACAGCCCGCCCCGTCGGCGGGCGTCCGCGAGCGCCGCCTCCAGCGACTCCCGCCGGTCCGTCACTCCCAGGGCCCGCAGGACGAAGGACGCCTTGGTCCCTTCCGCGTCGAGGAGTGCGAGGAGCAGATGCTCCTCGGTGACCACGGGGGCGCCCTGGCGCTCGGCCTGGATCACCGCCCCCTTCACCACCGCCCGGGCCCCCTTCGTGAAGCGCTCGAACATCAATGCCTCCCGTGCTTCTTGTGGACGGCCTGACGGCTCACGCCCAGCTCCGCGGCGATCTCCTGCCACGACCAGCCCTGGGCGCGGGCGCTGCGTACCTGAACGGCCTCCAGCTGTTCGAGGAGCCGCCTCAGTGCGGAGACGGCGCGGAGCCCGACCCGGGGGTCGCGATCACCCGCCCGCTCGGCGAGATCGGTTGCATCGGTCATGCTGTCAACTTACGTTGACAGCCCGTTCGTGTCAACCGCGGTTGACAGGTGGGGAACCTGGCTTCGCTAGGCGGGGCTGTCGGCGAGCGCGTCCAGGAGGGAGGTGTCGGACGCGTCGAGACGGAGCGCGGCGGCGTCCAGGTTCTCCTCCAGATGCGCGAGCGAGCCGGTGCCGGGCGTCGGCAACAGTACGGGCGAGTGGTGCAGCAGCCAGGCCAGCAGCCAGGCCAGCACGATCTGCCCCCGGCTCGCCCCGAGCCGCCCCGCCACCGTGTCCAGCGCGGCCGCGGCCTCACCGGTCAGCACGCCGTTGGCCAGCGGGAACCACGGCAGGAACGCCAGACCGTGCGCCTCGCACACCTTCAGCACCGCCGCCGACTCCCGGTCGAGGAGGTTGAAGCGGTTCTGCACCGAGACGATCGAGGACGTCAGCGTCAGCGCCTGCGTCAGCTGCTCCGCGGTCACGGAGTCCAGGCCGACGTGCCGGATCTTCCCCGCCGCGCGCAGCTCGTCGAGCACGCCGAGCTGCTCCACCATCGGCACCCGCGGATCGAGCCGGTGCAGCTGGTAGAGGTCGATGCGGTCCGTCCGAAGCCGCCGCAGGCTCGCCTCGCACATCGCCCGCAGCCGCTCCGGCCGCCCCTCGATGTGCCAGGCGCTGTCGCCGGTCCGTACGACCCCGCCCTTGGTCGCGACGACGAGCTCGTCCCGGTAGGGATGCAGCGCCTCCGCGACCAGCTCCTCGGCGATACCGGGGCCGTAGTTGTCGGCGGTGTCGATCAGCGTGACGCCGCGCTCCACGGCCCGCCGCAGGACGGCGACCGCATCCGCCCGCTCGCCGCGCGGTCCCCAGTAGCCGGCTCCGGTGAGCTGCGCCGTGCCGTAACCGAGTCGCCGTACGGGGAGATCGCCGCCCAGCATGTACGTTTCCAAGACCATGGGTGGACGCTACGGCAATCATGGACGGCCACCGGAAGTGGCCCAGTTGACGGAGTCGAGAATGGACCGCCACCGGCGGCCGCCTGCTGGCTAGGCTCCTGCCATGACCACCGAAACGCAGCCCAGGACCGTCGTCGACTTCTACTTCGACCCCGCGTGCCCCTTCGCCTGGATCTCCTCCCGCTGGATGCTGGAGGTCGAAGAGCACCGTGACATCGAGCTGCGCTTCCGGGTGATGAGCCTGTACTTCCACAACGTCGGCAACGAGCTGCCCGAGTGGTACCGGGAGCTCGTCGACAAGTCGATCGGCCCGGTGCGGGTGGCGGCCGCGGCGGCCGAGAAGCACGGGGACGAGGTTCTGCGCCCCCTCTACACCGCGTACGGCACCCGCATCCACCAGGAGAAGCAGAAGGACTTCGACGCGGTGATCGCCGAGTCCCTGGCGGAGGTCGGACTGCCGGCCGAGCTCGCCGAGGCCGCGCACGACGACTCGTACGACGAGGTGGTCCGCCGCAGCCACGACGCCGGCAAGGACCCGGAGGCCGACGGCTACGTCGGCACGCCGACGATCCATGTCGACGGCACGGTCTGGTTCGGGCCGGTCCTGCGGGCCATCCCGCGCGGCCCGAAGGCGGCCGAGCTCTTCGACAGCTTCCGGGTGCTCGCCGGCCACTCCGACCTCTTCGAACTCAAGCGGACCCGGACGGGCGGGCTCGACTTCAGCTGAGAGCGCCCGCTGTCGCGATTCTTCAAGAGCGGCGGCAGCGGCCCGTCCTAGCCTCGGCGGCATGAACGACATCCACACACATCTCACCGTCGCCGCCGCCGAGGCCGCCCGGGTCGCCCGCGGAGTCACCGCCGACCGGCTCGCCCAGCCGTCCGTCTGCGCCGACTGGACCGTCCGTGAGCTCGTCAACCACCTCGTCCTCTACACCGGCCACGGCCTGGAGCATCGCGCCCGGCGCGAACAGCTCCCCGAGGAGATCGTCCAGCGGGACTTCACGGCCGACGCCGACTGGGCGGAGCGGTACGCGTCCCAGCTCGACCGCGCGCTCGCGGCCTGGGAGAAGCCGGACGTCTGGGACGGCGAGGTGGACACCGGCTACGTGACCATGCCGGCGACGGTCATCGCCTCGCTGCTCGTCAAGGAACTCGCCCTGCACGGCTGGGACCTGGCCCGCTCCACAGGCCAGGACTTCACCGTCCCGGAGGCGACGGGGCGGTTCCTGCTCGGGGTCGTCGAGGAACACGCCGAGACCTACCGCCAGTACGACGGCTTCGCCGAGCCCTTCGAGGCGCAGGACGACGCCCCCGCCTTCGCCCGCGCCCTCGCGACGAGCGGCCGCGACCCCAGGGGCTAGCGGGTGTCTTGTCGATCAGGCCGGGCTCGCGGCGTCTGGCACCGCTCCCCCAAGCTCTTCGAGCAGGGGGTACCCCCAGCCGCGTTGTCGTCGGTCGCCAACGCC
>NZ_JBHWBS010000056.1:0-22125 GCF_042735655.1 Streptomyces sp. NPDC059567
GCACCACCCGGTGCGGGGCCCCTCTCCGTACGCGTCGTTACTTGGCGGCCTTCTTCGAGCCGGCGAACGCGGCGAACGCGGCGAGCGCGAAGAACAGCAACGTCATGAAGTCGCTGCCCTCGCTCCAGGCATCCGTCAGGAGAGCGAAGTCGTTGAAGATGATGTCCGTGGGAGAGGCGTCCAGCGCCTTGCCGACGATGATCGCGATCGCCAGGAGCTGGCCGAGGTAGACGGCACCGAGGGACAGCGCGGCGCTGACGACCGGCAGGGCCGGGTTGGTGCCGCCGACCTTGCCGGCGGCGAAGCCGACGAGGAAGCCGACGCCCACGGCGGCGTAGCCGATCTCCCGGTCGACGGCCCCGGCGAGACCGCCGTAGAGACCCGCGCCGACGAGAGCCGCGACCAGGGCGGCGACGAGGCCGAGGCCCACGTTGTTGCGCGCGGGCGCCGGCGGCGGGGTGGCGGGGTACGGAGTGGGCGCGGCGCCGTCGGCGAACGGGTTGCCGGGCGGCGGAACGGGCTGAGACATGATGCGGATCCCCCCAGGGACACGTGCGCACGGATGTGCGATCGAAGAGACCGGAGACTAACAGTCCGCTCCGACACACCGCCTCCGGGAATTCAGAGGCGGTGGGCCGCGCCCGCCGGCGTGGCGCCGCGGGTGTCGAGGAGGAGTTGGGCCTTGACCGCCAGGCCCTGGAGGTCGTAGGTGCGGTGGTGCTGCAGAAGGACCGTCAGATCGGCGTGGGCGGCGGCCTCGTAGAGGGAGTCCGCGCGGGGGACCGGAACCTCGCGGACGCGCCAGTCCGGGACATGGGGGTCGTGGTAGCTGACCACCGCGCCGAGGTCCATCAGACGGCGGGCGATCTCGTCGGCCGGCGAGCCCTCGCGATCGGCGAGATCGGGTTTGTACGTGACTCCCAGCAGAAGGACCCGCGCGCCACGGGCCGACTTGCCGTGCTCGTTGAGGAGGGTCGCGCAGCGCTGGATGACGTACTGCGGCATCCGTTCGTTGACCTGGCCGGCCAGTTCGACCATACGGAGCGGGCGGTGGGTGCCGAGGCGCTCGACGGGGAGGCCGTGGCCGCCGACTCCGGGGCCGGGGCGGAAGGCCTGGAAGCCGAAGGGCTTGGTCTCGGCGCAGCGGATGACGTCCCAGAGGTCCACGCCGAGTTCGTGGCACAGCACCGCCATCTCGTTGACGAGGGCGATGTTGACGTGCCGGAAGTTGGTCTCCAGAAGCTTGACCGTCTCGGCCTCGCGCGGGCCACGCGCGCGTACCACCTTGTCGGTGAGCCGGCCGTAGAAGGCGGCGGCGGACTCGGTGCAGGCGGAGGTGAGGCCGCCGATGACCTTGGGGGTGCCGGCGAAGCCGTGGGCGCGGTTTCCGGGGTCGAGGCGGCCGGGGGAGTACGCGAGGTGGAAGTCGCATCCCGCGCGCAGCCCCGAGCCCTCCTCCAGGAGGTCCCGCAGCACACCTTCGGTGGTGCCGGGTGGGACGGGTGACTCCAGCAGGACCGTGGTGTGGGGGCGCAGCTTCGCGGCGAGGGCGCGGGCGGCGTCGGCGACGGCGGTCAGGTCGAGGGTGCGGTCGGGGCCGAGTGAGGTCGGGGCGCAGATGACCGCGGTGCGGACCCGGCCGAGTTCGGCCGGGTTGGTCGTGGGCCGGAAGCCCCCCGAGAGCATCCGGCGGATCTCCGACGCGGTGAGCGAGCCGTCGACGGGCGGGCGGCCGGCGGCGAGTTCGGCGACGGGGTGGGGGTCGATGTCGAAGCCGATGGTGTCGATGCCGGCGGCGATGGCGGCCTGGGCGAGAGGGAGTCCGAGGTGGCCGAGGCCGATGACGGCGAGATCAGCGGGCATGAAGGGTGGGCCGTCCTTCCCAGTAGCCGGAGGGGACGAGATGCGCAACCCCGGTGGACAGAACGGGTTGAGCGCAATGTCAGACTAGGCGTAAATATGACCGATACGCGGCATTGTGGGGTCGAAGGTCGCCGAGTGTTATCCACAGGCGGTGGCTGAAGTCGGAAGGCCGGGACAGAATCGAGTCTGTGAGCCCGACCACGCGGGGGGACGACGGGAGGCAGCGGTGAGGACAGCGACACTGGGACCCGCCGAGCGCACCGAAGCGCTCGCCGGGATGGCGGAGCGCGAACTGGACGTGCTGGTCGTGGGCGCCGGAGTGGTCGGCGCCGGGACCGCGCTCGACGCGGCCACGAGAGGCCTCTCGACCGGCCTCGTGGAGGCCCGGGACTGGGCGTCCGGCACGTCCAGCCGGTCGAGCAAGCTCATCCACGGCGGTCTGCGCTATCTCGAGATGCTGGACTTCGCGCTGGTGCGGGAGGCGCTGAAGGAGCGCGGACTGCTCCTGGAGCGGCTCGCACCCCATCTGGTGAAGCCGGTGCCCTTCCTCTATCCCTTGCAGCACAAGGGCTGGGAGCGGTTCTACGCGGGCTCGGGCGTCGCGCTGTACGACGCGATGTCCGTCTCCTCGGGCCATGGCCGCGGCCTGCCGGTCCACCGCCATCTCTCCCGGAAGGGCGCCCTGCGGGTGGCGCCCTGCCTGAAGAAGGACTCCCTGGTCGGGGCGATGCAGTACTACGACGCCCAGATGGACGACGCGCGCTTCGTCGCCACGCTCGTGCGGACCGCCGCGAGCTATGGCGCGAAGGTCGCCAGCCGTGCGCGGGTGATCGGCTTCCTGCGCGAGGGCGAGCGGGTCGTCGGCGCGCGCGTCCAGGACGTGGAAGCCGGCGGGGAGTACGAGATCCGGGCGAAGCAGATCGTGAACGCCACCGGGGTGTGGACGGACGACACCCAGGCGCTCATCGGGGAGCGGGGGCAGTTCCATGTACGGGCGTCGAAGGGCATCCACCTGGTGGTGCCCAAGGACAGGATTCACTCGAGTACCGGACTGATCCTGCGGACCGAGAAGTCCGTGCTGTTCGTGATCCCGTGGGGGCGGCACTGGATCGTGGGCACCACGGACACCGACTGGGACCTGGACAAGGCCCACCCGGCCGCGTCCAGCGCCGACATCGACTATCTCCTGGAGCATGTGAACAGCGTCCTGGCGGTGCCGCTCACCAGGGACGACGTCCAGGGGGTCTACGCGGGGCTGCGGCCCCTGCTGGCGGGCGAGTCGGACGCCACGAGCAAGCTTTCGCGCGAGCACACCGTCGCACACCCGGTCCCGGGCCTCGTGGTCGTGGCCGGCGGCAAGTACACCACCTACCGCGTGATGGCCAAGGACGCCGTGGACGAGGCCGTCCACGCGCTCGACCAGAGGGTCGCGGCATGCGTCACCGAGGACATCCCGCTCCTGGGCGCCGAGGGATACAAGGCGTTGTGGAACGCGCGGGCCCGAATCGCCGCACGGGCGGGCCTCCATGTGGTGCGCGTCGAGCATCTGCTCAACCGGTTCGGGTCGCTGGCGGAGGAGGTCCTGGAGCTCATCGCCGCCGACCCGAGCCTCGCCGAACCGCTGACCGGGGCCGAGGACTATCTGCGCGCCGAGGTCGTCTACGCGGCCTCGCACGAGGGGGCCCGGCACCTGGACGACGTACTGACCCGGCGCACCCGGATCTCGATCGAGACCTTCGACCGGGGGACGCGCAGCGCCCGGGAGTGCGCGGAGTTGATGGCACCGGTGCTGGGCTGGGACGAGAACCAGATCGAGAAGGAGGTGGAGCACTACGAGAAGCGGGTGGAGGCGGAGCGGGAGTCGCAGCGGCAGCCGGACGACCTGACGGCGGACGCGGCCCGGCTCGGGGCTCCGGACATCGTCCCGATCTGACACATCGGCAGAAATGGTTCTCCGGTGGGGCTCCTTGGGGGAGGTTGCGGCATTCTGTTCGTGCGGACGGGGAACCCGAGAGGGCTGCCCCGGCGTCGGGTGCCATGGTGGGAGCGCTTTCCTCCGGGCCGTCCTCTCGGAGTGCGGACCCGGGCTCGGTATCGGTCCCTGAGTGAGAGACAATGAGCTCTCTTCCAGGGTGGGTTACCGCATCGCGCGGGAAGCGGCGGACGCGGGCGGAGATCAGGGATCGCAGAGGGGACGCATGTCGGAGGCGGAGCAGTCGCGGGACACGGCGCGGGATCCTCGGCGGGACGCCGCAGCGGGTGCCGGAACCGACGGCGACCGAGGTGTGGTTCCAGCGGCGCGTGAGGCGGAGCCGGAGGTGACGTCCGGCAGGGATTCGGCCACGTCGGCCGAGCCCACCGGGACCGGTGGCACGGCGGGGGTCGAGTCCGACTCGAAGCCCGCGGGCGAGGCGGCCAAGGACAAGGCGCCCGAGGACAAGGCGGCCGAGGACAAGGCGGCCAAGGCTGACGCGCCCAAGGGCGAGGGGCCCAAGGCCGCCGTGCCCGCCGCCGGGCCCAAGGCCGAGGCGCCGGCGCCCAGGAAGGCCGGGGGCGCGGGGCGCTCCGGGGCGGGGAGTGCGGCGGCGACGGCCGAGGGGCGTCTGCTGTCCGGGCGGTACCGGCTGGGCGCGGTGCTCGGCCGTGGTGGCATGGGCACGGTGTGGCGTGCGGTCGACGAGACCCTCGGACGCACGGTCGCCGTCAAGGAACTGCGCTTCCCCAACAGCATCGACGAGGAAGAGAAGCGACGCCTCATCACCCGGACCCTGCGCGAGGCCAAGGCCATCGCCCGGATCCGTAACAACGGCGCCGTGACCGTCTACGACGTCGTCGACGAGGACGACCGTCCCTGGATCGTCATGGAGCTCATCGAGGGCAAGTCCCTCGCCGACGCCGTGCGCGAGGACGGCACGCTCACCCCGCACCGCGCCGCCGAGGTCGGCCTCGCGATCCTCGACGTGCTGCGCTCCGCGCACCGCGAGGGCATCCTGCACCGCGACGTGAAGCCGTCCAACGTGCTGATCGCCGAGGACGGCCGGGTCGTCCTCACCGACTTCGGCATCGCCCAGGTGGAGGGCGACCCGTCGATCACCTCCACCGGAATGCTCGTCGGCGCCCCCTCGTACATCTCGCCCGAGCGGGCCCGCGGCCACAAGCCCGGCCCCGCCGCCGACATGTGGTCGCTGGGCGGACTGCTGTACGCGAGCGTCGAGGGCAGCCCGCCGTACGACAAGGGCTCCGCGATCGCGACGCTCACCGCCGTGATGACCGAGTCCGTCGACCCGCCGAAGAACGCGGGGCCGCTCCTGGAGAAGGTCATCTACGGCCTGCTGGCCAAGGACCCCGCCCAGCGCCTCGACGACGCGGGCGCGCGGGTGCTGCTCCGGGCCGTGCTCGACGCTCCCGTCCCCGAGCCAGAGCCGTCGCCGGAGGCCACCCGTGTGGTGCCGCTTCCGCCGGTCCCGCCCACCCCGCCGTTCGCCCCGTCCTCCGCGAAGGAGAAGGGCGTCGACGCGGCCGCCGACCGCGTGCGCGGGGCGTTGAGGTCCGTACGGAACGCGGCCGCCGCGGCGAAGCCCGAGCAGAAGGCCAAGCCGAAGCCGGAGCCGCTCCAGGGCGGGAACCGGCCGGCGCAGCCGCGGGCCTCGCTCACCGATGTCGTGCCGCGCCGGACCCTGGTGATCATCGCCGCGGTCGTGGTCCTGGCACTCCTCGGCACGATCCTGGCCGTTGCGCTGAACGGCGGCGAGGAGGGCAAGGACAACAAGGGCGGTGGCAAGGGCAGCGGGGACAAGGTGACCTCGGCCGGTGCCACGGCCGGGAACGGCGACGGCAAGGACCAGGGCACGACGCCGAGCAACCCCGACCAGCAGGGCGGCGACCAGCCCGGTTCGGGCTCCGGTTCGGGCTCGGGCTCGGGCGAGCAGAGCGGCACGCCTTCCTCGTCGCCGGGCACCGCCGGGCCCGGAACGGGCGGCACCCAGCTGCCCGCCGGCTACACGATGGTGACCAACGACCGGTTCCACTTCACCATGGCGATGCCGGCCTCCTTCCGGCTCAACGGCATCGCCGGCCGGAACTCGGGCGGGATATTCAACGCCGACGGCGGGTACCCCCGCGTGCAGGTCGACTTCAACAGCAACCCCAAGGACGACGCGGCCAGCGCGTGGTCCGCTGCCATGGCCGGCGTCGCCGCCACCAGCAACGGATACCGGCACATCGCCATCAAGCCCGTCTCGTACAAGGGCTACCCGACCGTCGCCGACTGGGAGTTCGAGCGCACCGAGAAGGGCATGAAGGTCCGGATACTGAACCGGGGCTTCAAGGTGGACGCCAGGCGCGGCTACTCGATCATGATCAGCTGCAAGGCGGAGGAGTGGGACGCCCCCGCGTGCAAGACGCTGCGCGACACGGCGTTCGCCACGTTCAGCCCCAAGGACTGACCGGCGCCACGTATCGTGAGAGGCCGGGGACCGTACGCAGCCGAACAGAGCCGTTAACTGCACGGGCCCGGACCGGAATTGACGGTTTCGCGTGATCCGTGGGATCCCATGAGCTGAACGGGATCCCACGGGGTAGGCGAGACCCGGGGGACAGCGCGCTCGGTGGGGAGGCGTCGTGGAGGACTACGCGGGAAGGGTGCTCGCCGAGCGCTACCGCCTGCCTCTGTCCTCCTCGGACGCGCACGAGCTCGTGGAGACGCGGGCCTTCGACACCTACAGCGGCCAGGAAGTCCGTGTGCGGCAGGTGCCGTTGCCCGAGGTGGTCGACGCCGAGTTCCTCGACGCCGACGGCTCCGGCTACCGTCCGGACCGCGGCCACGGCGGGGCGACCCGCAGGCCGGCCGATCCCGCGGTGCGGCGCGCCGTCGAGGCGGCGCAAGCCGCCGCGCAGATCCCCGACCATCCCCGCCTCGACCAGGTCTTCGACGTGTTCGCGGAGGCCGGCTCGTTGTGGATAGTGAGTGAACTGGTCGGCGCCAGGCCGCTGGCCGCGCTGCTCGCCGAGCGCCCGCTCTCCCCGTACCGCGCGGCCGAGATCGGCTCCGACGTCCTGACCGCCCTGCGCGCCCTGCATGCGCACGGCTGGACCCACCGGAACATCACCACCCGGACCGTGCTCGTCTGCGACGACGGCCGCGTGGTGCTGACCGGCCTGGCGGCCGGTGCGGCGGAGGAGGCCCTGTGCGGCTACGCACCCGTGCCGCTCGCCGAGGAGGACGAGGGCGCGGCCGGTGCCGGTCACGCGCCTCCGTACGAGGAGCGGGGAGAGGAACCCGAACCGGACACGGTCGTGCCGGAAGTACGCGGACGTACGGAGATCGAGGCGGGCGCGCGACCCGAACTGCCGGGAGCGGGCCCGGCCGCGGGAGACGTACGAGCGGCCCGCGCGGGTGCCATCGCCGCCTACCGGGCGGGAGCGCGCGCCGCGACGCGGATCGGCGACACCGGTGCCGTCCCGGTCCAGCGCCCGACCCCCGAGCCCGAGCCCGGCCCCGAGAGGCCACACGCGCTTCCCGCAGCTCCTGCCCAGGGCCTGGGCCCGGAGCCGCAGTGGTGGTCCCAGGCCGCGGACGAGGACGACGAGGACGACACCGACGACGAGTACCCGGCCCCGTACCGGAAGGGGTACGGGACCGAAGGCGGCGGGCCGCCGCGTGCGCTGCTCGCCGGATCCTGGAGCGACGGCCCCCATGCCTCGCGTGACGGCTCCGGCCCCATCCCCGCGGGCGGCGGCTCCACTCCCGGCCCGGCGCTCCCCGCCCTCCCGGCCGGCTACACCCCCGCCCCCGCCCCTCAGCCGCCCGTACCCGTTCCCGCACCCGCCTCCGGAGGCTGGGACGATCCCGCCGAGGCGACCGGCCCCACGAGCCTCTACCGCGGCCCGGACACCCGCCTCGCGGGCGAGCGGGCCCGCCAGGCCCGGATCGCGGTCGTCGGCGCCGTCACCGAACGCTGGGCGCCCGAACAGGCGGGACCGGTCCACGAGAACTGGCGGCTCGCCCCGCCCATCGGCCCCGCCACCGACCTCTGGGCGCTCGGCGCGCTGCTCTACCGTGCGGTGCAGGGCCACGCCCCGTACCCCGAGGACAACGCCGCCGAGCTCGTCCAGCTCGTCTGCGCCGAGCCCCCCGCCTTCGCCGAGGAATGCGGCCCGCTGCGCCCGGTCGTCGAGTCGCTGCTGCGCCAGGACCCCACCGAGCGCCCCGACTTCGAGGAGCTGAGCGGCTGGCTGCGCTCCCTCGTCCGGTCTGCCCCGGAGCCCGAGGTCGGCCTGGGGATCGTTCCGCTGCCCGCCGTTGACGCGACCCGGCTGCCCGTGGTGCGCCGCCGCGGCGAACTGGTGCGCAGGCGTCGCGGGGGAGCGGCCGGTGGCCGCCACCGTCACCGGAAGGGCAAGGAGCCGCGAGGCGCACGCCCCGACCGCCGCGACGGCGGTGACGGACGCCGTGACGACCGTCGTGGCGCGCGTCATGAGTTCCGCCAGGAGCATTTCCACGAGGAGCTCCCGCAGCGCGCACCGCGTGCCCCCCGCGCGCCGCGCGCGAGCGGCGGCGCCCGTTCCCCGCGCTCCCTCGGGCGTACGCTCCTGCTCCTCATTTTCCTGCTGCTGGCCGGCGTCGTCGCGTACGCCGTGATGTTCATGCCGAAGGAAGGCGCCGAGGGCGAACAGCCCGCGGGCCGCCCCTCGGACCGGCCCGCCGGGCTGCAGCCCACGAGCCGGTCCGCCCCGCCCGCCACACCGAGCCCGAAGCCGAGCGCCGCGAAGACGACCCCGCCGCCCGCCGACCCCAGCACGCCCGCCCTCGCCGCCGGATACACCCTGCGCAAGGACCCGGAGGGTTTCCAGATCGGTGTCGCCAAGGACTGGCAGCGCAGCCCGATCAACGACGCCGGGCAAGTCCGCTACACCGGCGGCGATTTCACGCTGGTCGTCGTCCCCGGCCGGGACACCGTGCAGGCCAACGGCTCCGACCCGATGGCGTACCAGCGCACCAAGGAGCGCGAGCTCCAGCCGTGGCGGGATTCCTCCTGGTCCAGCGCCTCGGGGCTGCGCAGGATCGATGTCGGCCAGCAGGCCATGGCGGTGGGCCAGTTCACCTGGCAGGACACCACCGGGCGGGACGTCTTCGTCCGCAACCTCGCCCTGATCCACGGCGGGCGCTACCACGTGGTGCAGGTCATCGGCCCGGAGAGCGAGCGGGACAAGGTGTCGGAGATCTACGACCAGGCAGTGAAGGCGTACCGCGCGACCCGCTGAGCTCGCACCGAAGGCCCCGACACCGCGCCGGACGACCCTCACAAACGTGGCCGAAAAGCATCGCTCTCCGTCGGCCTGGTCACAGTGCTGTTCCTTTGCCCGCCCCGATGTTCCGTACCCCCTCTCTCCCTCCGTAACCTGGCATCCGAAGGAACAGGCGGGGGACAGTGGAACATTCACAGAGTGCGGACACCGCGGCGGGACTCCTGCTCGCCGGCCGCTATCGGCTGGCCGAGACCATCGGCCGTGGTGGCATGGGCAAAGTCTGGCGGGCGCACGACGAGGTCCTGCACCGGGTGGTGGCGGTCAAGGAGTTGACGGCGGGTCGGTTCGTCGCCGAGGCCGACCGGCTGGTTCTCCATGCCCGCACGCAGAAGGAGGCCCGGGCCGCGGCCCGGATCACGCACCCGGGCGTGGTCACCGTGCACGACGTGCTGGAGCACGACGACCGGCCGTGGATCGTCATGCAGTACGTCGACGGGCCCTCGCTCGCGGACGCCGCGAAGGAGGCCGGCACGATCGAGGCCGGCGAGGCGGCCCGGATCGGCCTGCACGTCCTCGGCGCCCTGCGCGCCGCTCACGCCGCGGGCGTCCTGCACCGGGACGTCAAGCCCGGCAACGTCCTGCTGGCCCGCGACGGCCGGGTGCTGCTCACCGACTTCGGCATCGCCGCGATCGAGGGCGACTCCACGATCACCCGGACCGGTGAACTCGTCGGCTCCATCGACTATCTGGCGCCCGAACGGGTACGGGGCGGGGACCCCGGCCCGGCCTCCGACCTCTGGTCGCTGGGCGCGACGTTGTACACGGCGGTGGAGGGGACCTCGCCGTTCCGGCGGACCTCGCCCATCAGCACCATGCAGGCCGTGGTGACCGAGGAGCCGCCGCACCCGGGCAAGGCCGGCGCGCTGGCCCCCGTCATCATCGCGCTGCTCCGCAAGGACCCGGCGGACCGGCCGGGGACGGACGAGGCCGAGCGGATGCTGCTCGACGCCATGGAGGGCCGCACGCCCCAGGCCGCGCAGGCGTACGTACCGACGCAGCGCGTGGGGCAGGAGGAGATGGTCTCCGCGACCGCCCAGCTCCCGGCGCAGGACCAGCCCGCCCCCACGGCCACCCCCGTCTCCACCCCCACAATCGTGCCCCGGCCCGGAGCGCCCGAGCCCAAGGGGCGCGGTCGGTGGCGTTCGGCGGTCCTGGCGGCCGTTCTGGCCGGCCTGGTCGCCGGTGGAGCCGTCTTCACCGCCATGAACTACTCCGGCGGAGGCGGCAAGGCCGGGGACTCCGCTCACAGCACCCAGCCCGAAGTGACGCAGGCCGCCAAGGACGCCCTCCCGGCCGGCTGGCACCGCGTCCAGGACCGCGAGGGCTTCAGCCTGGCGGTGCCGAAGGGCTGGAAGCGCCAGTCGGAGGGCGACAGCATCGACTACACGCCGGACAACGGGAACCACCGGATCCGGATCAGCATCGACCGCACGCCCGACTTCGAGAACCCGTACGTGCACGTGCTGGACCTGGAGAAGACGCTGAAGAGGCGGCTCCAGTACAAGCGGATCAAGCTGAACCAGAACACCTACCGCGACCAGGTCCGCTCCGCCCGGTGGGAGTTCACCTGGTACGAGAAGCAGGAGTTCCCGGGCCCGAGACACGCCATCGACCAACTGTACTTCGCGGACGACGGCACCGAGTACGCCGTGTACATGTCCTCGCCGGAGTCGAGCTGGGAGACCACCCGGGAACAGTTCGACATCGTCCTGCAGCACTGGCGGGCGCCGGGCGACTGACCGGGCCGGAAATCCGCGAAATCGCCCTCCCGGCCGCCGTAAGCCCCTGATCAGGGCTTATGTGCCAGCGATCGCTGGCGCGATTGTGCGCACCCGGTGAAAACGCGTTACCGACGGGTACCCAAAGGCCGGAATGCGGCCTACTCTCGCCCTCATGACGGACTCGCAGGCACTCACCACCCCGGCCCCCGCCGCCACCGGCACGAACCCCCTCGCGCCCTCGCCGGCCGGTGCCCGCACCGCCGCCGACGTGGTCACGCCGGAGGTGGTCGCCCAGCTCACCCGCGGAGTCGTCGGCTCCGGCCGCACCGCGAACCACACCCCCTTCACCGGTGAGAAGCTGGCCGAGCTGCCCGAGTCCACCCCCGAGGACGTCGCCGAGGCCTTCGCCCGCGCCCGCGCCGCCCAGGCGGCCTGGGCCGAGACCCCCGTCCGCGCCCGCGCCGCCGTGCTGCTCCGCTTCCACGACCTGGTCCTCGAGCGCCAGGCCGAGGTCCTCGACCTCATCCAGCTGGAGACCGGCAAGGCGCGTCTGCATGCCCACGAGGAGGTCCAGGCGGTCGCCGTCGCCGCCCGCCACTACGGCCGCAAGGCCCCCTCCTACCTGCGACCCAAGCACCACACCGGTGTCGTACCGACCCTCACCAAGGTCACCGAGCTGCGCCAGCCGCGCGGTGTCGTCGGCCAGATCGCGCCCTGGAACTACCCCCTGGAGCTGTCCGTCGGCGACGCGCTGCCCGCCTTCGTCTCGGGCAACGCCGTCGTGATGAAGCCGGACACCGAGACCGCGCTGACCGCCCTGTGGGCCCGTGACCTGCTCATCGAGGCCGGGCTGCCCGCCGAGGTCTTCCAGGTCGTCATCGGCGAGGGGCCGGTCGTCGGCCCCGAGGTCGTCAAGCACGCCGACTACGTCTCCTTCACCGGCTCCACCCGCACCGGCCGCGAGGTCGCCCAGGGCGCCGCCGCCCGGCTCGTCGGCGTGACCCTGGAGCTCGGCGGCAAGAACGCCATGCTCGTCCTCAAGGACGCCGACATCGAGAAGGCCGCCGCCGGCGCCGTCCGCGCCTGCTTCTCCTCCGCCGGACAGCTCTGCATCTCCATCGAGCGCCTCTACGTCCACGAGTCGATCGCCGACGACTTCGTCGCCCGCTTCGCCGCCCGCACCAAGGCGATGCGGCTCGGCAACTCCCTCTCCTACGGCGCCGACATGGGCTCCCTCGTCGGCGAGCGCCAGCTGGAGACGGTGAAGAAGCACGTCGAGGAGGCCGTCGCCAAGGGCGCCACGCTCGTCGCCGGCGGTGTCGCCCGCCCCGACATCGGCCCGCTCTTCTACGAGCCGACCATCCTCGACGGCGTCGAGGCCCCGATGGCCGTCTGCACCGAGGAGACCTTCGGCCCCGTCGTCTCGATCTACCGCTTCAAGGACGAGGACGAGGTCGTCGCGCTGGCCAACGGCACCCCGTACGGCCTCAACTCCTCGGTCTGGACGAAGGACTCCCGGCGCGGCCACGCCGTCGCCGCCCGGCTGCGCACCGGCACCGTCAACATCAACGAGGGCTACGCGCCCGCCTACGGCAGCGTCCAGGCGCCGATGGGCGGGATGAAGGACTCCGGGCTCGGCAGGCGCCACGGCTCGGAGGGCATCCTCAAGTTCACCGAGGCCCAGACCGTGGCCCAGCAGCGGCTGATCCCGCTCGCGCCCTCCTTCGGGATGGACGACGAGAAGTACGCCGCGTTCATGAGCCTGTCCCTGAAGGCGATGAAGGCCCTGCGCCTGCGCTGACAGCACTGCCCGAATCCGCACCTTTTCGTACGAGGAGAGCCATGACCGCGGTACCCCCTTCCCAAAATCGGGAGCAGGAAGAGGACGACGCGTACGACTACGACGTCATCGTCGTCGGCTCCGGCTTCGGCGGCTCCGTCACGGCCCTGCGCCTGACGGAGAAGGGCTACCGGGTCGGCGTCCTGGAGGCGGGCCGCCGTTTCACGCGGGCCGACCTGCCGAAGAACTCCTGGGACCTGAAGAACTTCCTCTGGGCCCCGGCCCTCGGCCTGTACGGCATCCAGCGCATCCACCTGCTGGGCAACGTCATGGTGCTGGCGGGCGCCGGCGTGGGCGGAGGTTCCCTGAACTACGCCAACACCCTCTACGTACCGCCCGCGCCGTTCTTCAACGACCCGCAGTGGAAGAACATCACGGACTGGCAGGAGGAGCTGGCGCCCTACTACGACCAGGCCAAGCGGATGCTGGGCGTCCGGCTCAACCCGACCACGACCCCCTCGGACGTCCACCTGAAGGCCACCGCGCAGGCCATGGGGATCGGCGACACCTTCCACATGGCACCGGTCGGCGTCTTCTTCGGCGACGGGGACGATGCCGACGGTACGGCCAAGGCGAAGCCGGGCGCCGAGGTCGCCGACCCGTACTTCGGAGGCGCGGGACCGTCGCGCAAGGCGTGCACCGAGTGCGGCGAGTGCATGACGGGCTGCCGTCACGGCGCCAAGAACACCCTCAACGAGAACTACCTCTACCTCGCCGAGAAGGCCGGCGCCGTCGTCCACCCCATGACCTCGGTCGTCGCCCTCACCGAGGACTCGCGGGGCGGCTTCGCCGTCAAGACCCTCCCCACCGACGACAAGAAGAAGGGGAAGGGCCGCACCTTCACGGCCCGGCGGATCGTCGTCGCGGCCGGCACGTACGGGACGCAGACGCTGCTGCACCGGATGAAGGACACCGGCCTGCTGCCCCGGATCTCGGGCCGGCTGGGCGAGCTGACGCGTACGAACTCCGAGGCACTGGTGGGCTCGCAGACCACCGACCGGCGCTACCGCAAGAAGCACGGCGCGGAGAAGGTCGACTTCACCCGCGGAGTGGCGATCACCTCCTCGATCCACCCGGACGAGAACACCCACATCGAGCCGGTCCGCTACGGCAAGGGCTCCAACGCCATGGGCGGCATGACGATCCTCCAGGTGCCCTACGGCGCGCACCGGGTACGGAACTGGCTCCTCCAGATGGCGAAGCACCCCACGCTCGCGATCCGGGCCCTCTCCAACCGTCGCTGGTCGGAGCGGACCATCATCGGTCTCGTCATGCAGTCCCTGGACAACTCGCTGACGACCTTCCGCAAGCCCGGCGGCATCGGCAAGGGGCTCCTCACGGCCCGCCAGGGCCATGGCGCGCCCAACCCGAACCAGATCCCGGAGGCGACCAGGGCGGCCTCCCTGCTCGCCGAGGAGATCAACGGCTTCGCCGGCTCCAACATCGGCGAGCTGATGGGCACCCCGCTCACGGCGCACTTCCTGGGCGGCTGCCCGATCGGCGCCGACGCCGAGTCCGGTGTCATCGACCCGTACCACCGGCTCTTCGGACACCCGGGTATCTCGGTCGTCGACGGAGCGGCGGTCTCCGCCAACCTCGGGGTCAACCCGTCGCTGACGATCACGGCCCAGGCGGAGCGCGCGATGTCGTTCTGGCCGAACAAGGGCGAGGAGGACCCGCGGCCGGTTCAGGGCGAGGCGTACGCGCGCCTGGCGGCGGTCGCCCCGAAGGCCCCGGCGGTCCCGGCGGACGCCTTCGGCGCGCTGAAGCTGCCGTTCCTGGGAATGCCGGCCGTCCCGCCGAAGAAGTCGTAGCGGGGGACGAAGGCATGGAAGAGGCGCTGCACCCCCCTCCGAGTGCAGCGCCTCTCCAGCTTCTGGGTGGTGCTGCATACATGACCTGTGGCCAGGGGGATTGGTTGTAGGCGCCGGACGGAAAAGTCATGTGACGCGCGTCACGCCGGAGATCTCATACGCAAGGGCCCCGCTGCGCGATTCCGGTCGCGCGGCGGGGCCCTTGGAGATCGGCACCGGTGTCAGGGCAGCGGCGGTGCCGAGGGGAGCGGCGCCGGGGGGTTGCGCCGCGTGTGTGGTGAGGAGGTGCGAGGGGACAGGGGGTGGGGTGTGGGTGTCTCGCATCGTGCTGGACGGGTGCGGCCGGGCATCCGTCTTGACCGGTTGCGGTCGGCCCCGGGCGTCCCCGGAGCCGACCGCCCTTTCTGGGTGACCGGGCTGCTGTCCCCTGCCGTCCGGTCACGCGCGCTGGGGCGAGGTCCCACGACGTACTTGCGGTACGTCACACGCCCCAGCGAAGCCACGCGTGGATTTTTCGGGCCCGCCCCTGGCTGGCACGGACAACGGGACCAACGAAGGGGTGCGGGAGCCGGTCACGCGCCGTACGGGTGAGAGCGGGCCCGAACTCAGATGCGGGGACGCACCCGGATACGCGAGCGCACGTCGATTCGTGAGCCGCGCACTCGGGGTATGCGAGCGCACGTCGATCTGCGGGCGCACGGACCGGGGTACGCGAGCGCACCCCGGTCGTGCGTCAGATGCGGCCCCGGCAGAGCTCCAGCATCGTCATCGCCAGCGCCGTACCAGGCTTGTCCAGCGCGTCCCTGTAGTGGCCCAGCACCTCCATCTCGCGCGCGAGGTTCACACGGCGGCCGCCCGAGCCGATCCGGGCCTCCTGGATGACGGCCGACACGGCCATCCGTTCCTGGATCAGGCCGATGATCCGGTCGTCGAGGGCGTCGATGCGCTCGCGTGCGTCGCCGATGAGCGCGGCGGCCTCGTCGGTGCGGGCGCCGGTCTTCTCGGTGTGGGTCATGGCGGTCATGGTGGGGCTCCTCGGGGTGTCGTCGTCGGAGGCCCCCGGAGCGACACGGCCCGGAAACGACAGAACGCCCCGGGCCTTGTCGGCCCGGGGCGCCTGGGAAGTCGCTTGTCAGCTAAGCAACACGACCATGGCAGCCGGACGGGCCGGTGCCATAGGTAAAGACGAAGGTCGTGAGCTTGCGCATGGCGACAGTATGGACCCCCGCCCGGGGGCCGGGCCAAACCGGGTTCGGATGGTGAGACGAAAAGCGACTCCGGCGCGCCGGTAGAATCGACAAATAGCCCCCTTCGGGGGACCCCCTCCCTACCGCCGGAAGGCCGCCGTAGTGTCATCAGCGACTCCCGCTGCCGCGCCCGACGTCACCAACCCGGACGTAGTCCTCGTTGTCGACTTCGGCGCCCAGTACGCCCAGCTCATCGCCCGACGCGTCCGTGAGGCGCGGGTCTACAGCGAGATCGTCCCGTCCACCATGCCGGTGGCCGAGATGCTGGCCAAGAACCCGAAGGCGATCATCCTCTCCGGCGGCCCGTCCTCCGTGTACGCGGAGGGCGCCCCGCGCCTCGACCGCGCGCTCTTCGAGGCCGGTGTCCCCGTCTTCGGCATGTGCTACGGCTTCCAGCTGATGGCGACCACCCTCGGTGGCACCGTCGACAACACGGGTGCCCGTGAGTACGGCCGTACGCCGCTGCACGTCTCCAAGGCCGGATCGACCCTCTTCGAGGGCACCCCGACCGAGCAGTCCGTGTGGATGTCGCACGGCGACGCCTGCTCCGCCGCCCCCGAGGGCTTCAGCGTCACCGCGTCCACGGACGTCGTGCCGGTCGCCGCCTTCGAGAACGACGAGAAGAAGCTGTACGGCGTCCAGTACCACCCCGAGGTGCTGCACTCCACGCACGGCCAGCAGATCCTGGAGCACTTCCTCTACCGGGGCGCCGGCATCGAGCCGAGCTGGACCACCGGCAACGTCATCGACGAGCAGGTCGCGGCCATCCGCGAGCAGGTCGGCGACAAGCGCGCCATCTGCGGTCTGTCCGGCGGCGTCGACTCCGCCGTGGCCGCGGCGCTCGTGCAGAAGGCCATCGGCTCGCAGCTCACCTGCGTGTACGTCGACCACGGTCTGATGCGCAAGAACGAGACCGAGCAGGTCGAGAAGGACTTCGTCGCCTCGACCGGCGTCAACCTGAAGGTCGTCGACGCGCAGGACCGCTTCCTCGCCGCCCTCGCCGGGGTCTCCGACCCCGAGGAGAAGCGGAAGATCATCGGCCGCGAGTTCATCCGCGTCTTCGAGCAGGCGCAGGCCGAGATCGTCGCCGAGTCGGCGGGCACCGGCGAGGACGTCGCGTTCCTCGTCCAGGGCACGCTCTACCCGGACATCGTCGAGTCCGGCGGCGGCACCGGCACCGCGAACATCAAGTCCCACCACAACGTGGGCGGCCTCCCCGAGGACCTGGAGTTCGAGCTCGTCGAGCCGCTGCGCCAGCTGTTCAAGGACGAGGTCCGCATGGTCGGCCAGGAGCTCGGCCTGCCGGAGGAGATCGTCCAGCGCCAGCCGTTCCCCGGCCCCGGCCTCGGCATCCGCATCGTCGGCGAGGTCACCAAGGAGCGCCTGGACCTGCTGCGCGAGGCCGACGCCATCGCCCGCGAGGAGCTGACGGCCGCCGGTCTCGACCGCGACATCTGGCAGTGCCCGGTCGTGCTGCTCGCCGATGTGCGCTCCGTGGGCGTGCAGGGCGACGGCCGCACCTATGGCCACCCGATCGTCCTGCGTCCCGTCTCCTCCGAGGACGCCATGACGGCGGACTGGACGCGGATGCCGTACGACGTCCTGGCGAAGATCTCGACGCGGATCACCAACGAGGTCGCCGATGTGAACCGTGTGGTGCTCGATGTGACGAGCAAGCCGCCGGGCACCATCGAGTGGGAGTAGCACCTCCGGTCGCTCCCGTAGGCGTGTGAAGCCGCCGCCCCCACCATCCGGGGGCGGCGGTTTCGTCGTGTCCGGCTTCGTCGTGTCCGGCTTCGGAGTCCCGTCTCCGGCGTCTTCGGAGGCTTCGGCGTCTTCGGTGTGTGATCTCTCTGGTCAGTTGCACGGTCCGGCGTTACCTTCCCGCGCATGAGCGAGACACCGGCCCCCGTACCCGCCGATCGGCTCCACGTCGCGATGCCTCCCGTCCACGGGACCGTCGAGGAGGAGCGGACGTACCGCAAGCAGAGACTCGCGGGCGCGCTCAGACTCTTCGGATGGTTCGGGTACGAGGAGGGCGTCTCCGGTCATGTCACCGCCCGCGACCCCGAGTACGCCGACTGTTTCTGGGTGAACCCCTTCGGCGCGCCCTTCGACGAGCTGACGGCGAGCGACCTCGTCCTCGTCAACGGCGACGGGCAGGTCGTGCTCGGCGGCGCACCCGTGAACCAGGCCGCCTTCGCCGTCCACGCCGAGGTCCACCGGGCCCGGCCCGACGTCGTCGCCGTCGCGCACAGCCACTCCACCTACGGGCGGGCGCTCGCCGCCCTCGGCGAGATGGTCGAGCCGATCACCCAGGAGGCCTGCGGTTTCTACCAGGACCACGCGCTCTACGACGCGTACACCGGGGTGGCCGTCGATCGCGAGGAGGGGCGGCGGATCGCCACCGCTCTCGGCCCGTACAAGGCGATCGTGCTGCGCAACCACGGTCTGCTGACCGTCGGGACCTCGGTCGACGCGGCCGCCTGGTGGTTCATCGCGATGGAGCGGTGCGCCCAGGTGCAGCTGGCCGCGCGGGCCGCGGGCAAGCCGGTGCCGATCGGGCACCGGGAGGCGGTGGCCACCCGTGAACAGCTCGGCACCGATCTCGCCGCGTGGATCAACTACCAGCCGCTGTGGCGCAGGATCAGCCGAGCGGAGCCCGAACTGTTGTCGTAGAACATGGCCTTAACTGTCCTTACGTCAATGTGATGACGGTTCAATCACTCTCGCGCGGGGCGCTCGGAGCAGTCGAGAGGCTCTCCGGTGCGACACAATTCCCTGGACTCAACGGCCAGTTGACGTATGGATCGGGAAGTGAACGCCGTGGCGGTGCAAGAGGCGAGACAGTGCGGTGACCACGCGGGGTGCGCACGGGGCGGGCGCGCGGGTCACCGACGTGCCGTCGCCGCCTTCCTCGCCCGACGCGACGAGCTCGCCGCCGGCCACGGGGTGCCCGCGGCCGTCGCGCACTCGCCCGTCGCCTCCCGGCAGTGGGTCTCCGACGAGCTCGCCCAGTCGGCCCGGACCGTCGCCGCGCGCGGTCGCGAGGCCGGCGACGCCTGGCTCCGGCGCGTCCGGTACGCCACTCTCGGCGCCGTATGGGGTGCGGTCCTCGCCCTGCTCCTCGGGCAGGCGCTCACCGCGGTCGGCACGGGCTGGACGGGGGCGCGCACGGCCGGGCTCGTCGCGGCGCTCCTCCTCGCGGTCCCGCTGACCGGCGCGGCCCAGGCCCACCGGGCGCGCGGCGGGGTGCTCGCCCCGCTGATCGGGGAGGACAACCGGCTCTCCACCTCCCGCGCGGTCGCGGCCGGCTGGCTGCTCTTCGCCGTCTACACCGTGCTCTTCCTCGCGCTGCGCATGGTCACCGGCGCCGGCCGGACCGGCCTCGGGACCTCCCACGGCGCCGGGCTGCTGGCCGTCTTCGCGCTGACTGCGGCGGTCGCCGTCGCCGCCCGCCGGATCGTGTGGGCACGGGTCGTGGGGCAGCGTCTGCAGAAGGTCCGCGCCGACCGCCCCCGCGCGGCCGACCTCCTCTGCGACGACAACGGGCGTGCCTGCCCCACGGACCTCGCCTACCTCCTGGTGTCCGGTGCCGTCCTCGCCCTCGGAGCCGTGCGGCTC
Source organism: Streptomyces sp. NPDC059567 (assembly GCF_042735655.1). Lineage (NCBI taxonomy): Bacteria > Bacillati > Actinomycetota > Actinomycetes > Kitasatosporales > Streptomycetaceae > Streptomyces > Streptomyces sp. NPDC059567. Next base: position 19,418 of record NZ_JBHWBS010000056.1, read on the forward strand.
GGGCGCGAACCCGAGCGGCTGCCCGGCCTGCCCTGGTCCCTGGTCGCTCTCGTCGCCGTGGCGGCGGCCGGATATCTCGCCGCGAAGTGCGTCGACGGCGGCCGGCCCGCCCTCTTCTCCGTCGTCCGCTCCCGCGAGGCGGGCGATCTGGACGCACCGATCCGTACCGGCGACGACATCGAGATCCGGGGGACCGGTTTCGTGCCGGCCGGCGCCGACGGACCGGACCCGTTGACCCGACTGGTCGTGCGCATCGGATCCGTCCACGCGCACGTCCCGCTGGTCCCCGTTCCGGGCGGCTTCGCCAACCCGACGGACACCTCCCTGACCGTCCCGCTCCCCGTGGACGTGGAGCCGGGGCGGGTCGAGGTGTGGGTGGTGACGGCCTCGGGCGTGGAGACCAACCGGGTCACGATCGACGTCGTCGACTGAGCCGATCGGGCTCGCCTGAACTCCCGACGTGTTCCTCGCGTATCCCCATACAGGGGGTCCGAGGACAATCGGTTCCGCGGACGGACAGTGGCGCGGGAGAGGCAGGCCGACGATGTCAGAACGAATGCACGGGACGACCGGGACGTACGGGAACGGTGGGTACGGCCGATCCGGCCGGCTCGCCGGCTGGAAGGAGACCGGCTCGCGGTACGCCCTGCTGCCGCTGAGGCTCTTCCTCGGGATCACGTTCATCTACGCCGGGATCGACAAACTCACCGACTCCGCCTTCATGTCCGACACCGGCAGCGGGTCCATCGGCGAGATGATGCGCGGCGTCCGGGACACCTCGGCGATCCCGGCCATGGTGGACATGGCGCTGAACAGCCCCGTCGGCTTCGGCTATGCCATCGCGTTCGGCGAACTCGCCGTCGGCATCGGGACGCTGGTGGGCCTCTTCGCCCGGCTGGCCGCGCTCGGAGGGGCGCTGATCTCCCTGAGCCTGTGGCTGACCGTCAGCTGGCAGGTCAATCCGTACTACTACGGGAACGACCTCGCCTATCTGATGTCCTGGCTGCCGCTCGTGCTCGCCGGGGCCGCGTACTTCTCGCTCGACGCCATGCGCGCCGAGCGCCGGCGCACACGGTAGGCGATCCAGGTCGCCAGGGCGGCCACCCCCAGACCGCCGAAGAGGACCGGGACCACCTCGTACCAGGGGGTGGTCCAGGCGCCCGAGGCGTCGCCCGCGTACATCACGCTGAGCGCGAGGGCGGTCGCGCCGGCGATCAGCCGGCCGGGGCGGAACTCATGAAGCAGCACGGGTGACCTCCACCTGTCCGAGACCGACCTCAAGCGAGAGGTCGACCGTGCCCGCCGGGGCGGTGCCCTTCGGCGGGGCGAGCGTCCGGGTCACGTCGCGGTCCGGCGCGATGTCGATGTCGCCCGGGGCCTGCTGCGGCAGCTGGAGATCGCCCAGCCCCACCTGGGCCCGCAGCTTCACCGTGACGTCCTTCGGGACGATCACTTCGAGCTTTCCGGCCCCGACCTCGGCTTCGGTGCCGACCGTCTTCCCGGCGGGGACCGCGAGGCGTGAAAGGTCGAGCGTGCCGACGCCCGTGCCCAGTTCGTAGCGCGGCTGTACGGCGGCGACCGACGCGGGCTGCCAGGTCGTACGGACCCACTCGGTGGAGATCTCCTTCGGCAGCGCCGCCGCCACGGCGAGCAGACCCGCGGTGACCACGGTCAGGAAGATCGTGCCGAATCCGGTCCGGCCGAGGAAGCTGCTGACCACCAGGCCGAGGCCGAACACGCCCAGAGCGGCGACCAGTCCGATCTGCAGGCTCGTGCCGAGCGGATGCGTCTCCCAGGACAGGCCCGTGCCCAGGCCGCCGGCCAGCAGTGCGAGCAGGAAGACCAGGCCACCGATGGAGCGCGGCCCGCGCCGGACCGCCGAGGCGGCGGGCCGTCGCCCGGCGGCAGGTCCGTCCGTGCCCCACTGGCTGCCGGGCACCGGGATCTCGCCGTTCTCGAGCCGGCCGTCCTCGTCCACCACGCCGTGCGGGCCCCAGAGATAGCCGACGGCGATCCTGCCGGTCGAGCCGTCCTTGACTATGGGGTCCTTCCACCAGGACGGGAACTCCACCAGCGGAGGCGCCTTCGCCTCCGGAGGCGCCTCCGCGACCGCCTGCGCCGTCGCCGCGTCCATCCGGCCCTCGGCGTCCCCGCCGACCGCCTGCATGCGCCGCTGCGACCAGACCGCCGCCCCGCACACCGCTATCGACAGCATCATCGCGAACGCCAGCGTCCCGCCGTTGCCGAGCATCGAGAGGAAGACGCCGCAGCCGACCAGGGCCATCAGCACGGCCGCGAGCGCCGCCCCGTCGACCCGGCCGGAGAGCAGCCTGCGGCCCTCGTTCTCCTCCTCGCCCGCGAGCGGGAGGAGCAGCCACGCGAAGCCGTAGAAGATCAGCCCGATGCCGCCGGTCACGGACAGCACGCCCACCGCGATCCGGAAGATCACCGGATCGAGATCGAAGTGCCGGCCGAGGCCGCCGCACACACCGGCCACGACCTTGTGCCGCCGCGAGCGCCGCAGAGGCGCGACGGGCGGGGCCTCCGCCGCCGGCGGGGCCTCGTGGTGAGAAGGCGTCGAACTCGTCATGCGTCCATGGTGACGGCCGGTGCCGCGCCGCCGCACCCGGGCCCACCCACGCGCGCCCCAGTTATTACGAGGGCGGGCCACCCCCACGAAAGACAATGTGACGCCGCACAGTGGGGAT
>NZ_JBHWBS010000056.1:22135-30724 GCF_042735655.1 Streptomyces sp. NPDC059567
GGTCGGGGCGGGCCCCCCGCCGCCGGGGGGGCTCGTTGTGTAGACGGCGAACAACTTTTATGGCTACCTGGTGGCCGGCCGGGCCCCCCCCGGGCCCCCGGGGCCGACCCTGGCGCGACCCTGATATTCCGCGGGCGGTCCACCCCGAGGAACTCCTAGGGGCCGCGTCCTAGGGGCGATCTCAGGGCAGACCCTGATGTCCACGCCAGGCCGGACGTGTGACGATCGGTTCATGCCCGCAACCGCCCGTGTCGCCGAGACCGACGAACCGCCCGTGCGCAAGCTCTATCGGAGCGCCGACGGCCGGTGGCTCGGCGGTGTCGCGCGCGGCCTCGCGGGACATCTGGGGCTGCCCGTCGTCTGGGTCCGCGCCCTGTTCGTGGCCCTGCTCCTCGCGGACGGCCTGGGCGCCCTGCTGTACGCGGTCTTCTGGATCGTCGTCCCGCTCGGTGTCGGCGGCCGCTCCACGCCCCGGCCGGTGTTCGAGACCACCGCCGACGGCCGGCGCAGGCTGCGCAAGCCGGACCGGGGCCAGGTCTTCGCGCTGATCGCGCTCGCGATCGGCGCCGCGATCTTCGCGGGGAACATCGACTGGGGCAATCGGACGGACCGCTATGTCTGGCCGACGCTCCTGATCGGCGTCGGCGTGGTGCTCGTCTGGCGACAGGCGGACAACGCCCGCCGGGCCAGCTGGACCGAGACCGGCCGCCGCCGGCGCACGCTGCAACTGGCCCGCGGCTTCGCCGGAGTCGCGCTGGTCGGCATGGGGCTGACCGTCTTCATGGTGGTCCGCGGCTCCGCCGCCCAGCTGGGCACGGCGCTGACCGCCGCGATAGCCGTGCTCACCGGTATCGCTCTGCTCGCCGGCCCGTGGCTGGTGCGGATGTCCCAGGACCTCTCCGAGGAGCGGACCATGCGCATCCGCGCCCAGGAGCGCGCCGAGGTCGCGGCCCATGTCCATGACTCCGTGCTCCACACGCTCACGCTGATCCAGCGGAACGCGGACGAGCCCGGCGAGGTGCGCCGACTCGCCCGCGCCCAGGAGCGGGAGCTGCGGAACTGGTTGTACAAGCCGGAGGGCACGGGCAAGGACGAGGCCGAGGAGCCCGAGACCCTCGCCGAGGCGGTGAAGCGGGCCGCCGCCGAGGTCGAGGACAAGCACGGTGTCCCGCTGGAGGTCGTCGTCGTCGGCGACTGCCCGCTCGACGAGAAACTGGTCGCGCAGATGCAGGCCGCGCGCGAGGCGATGGTCAACGCCGCGAAGTACGGTGGCGAGGGCGGGGCGGTACAGGTCTACGCGGAGGTGGAGGGCCGTTCGGTCTTCGTCTCCGTGCGGGACCGGGGGCCCGGCTTCGACCTCGATTCCGTACCCGCCGACCGGATGGGCGTACGAGAATCGATCATCGGCCGGATGCAGCGCAACGGCGGTTCGGCCCGGCTGCGGTCGGTGCCGGGCGGAGGCACCGAAGTGGAGCTTGAGATGGAGAGGGCGGACGCATGAGCGACGAGACCGGGACCGGGACGACGGGGGCGGAGACCGTGGAGCGCCGGGTACGGGTCGTGCTCGTCGACGACCACCGGATGTTCCGCACGGGCGTGCAGGCCGAGATCGGCAGGACCGACGTGACCGGGGTCGAGGTGGTGGGCGAGGCGGCCGACGTCGACCAGGCGGTCACGGTGATCACCGCGACCCGCCCCGAGGTCGTCCTGCTCGACGTACACCTGCCGGGAGGCGGCGGGGTCGAGGTGCTGCGCCGCTGCGCGAGCCTGATGGCGGCGGCCGAGCACCCGGTGCGCTTCCTCGCCCTCTCGGTCTCCGACGCGGCGGAGGACGTGATCGGCGTGATCCGGGGCGGCGCCCGCGGCTACGTCACCAAGACGATCACCGGCACCGACCTGGTCGACTCGATCTTCCGCGTCCAGGAGGGCGACGCGGTGTTCTCCCCCCGCCTGGCCGGCTTCGTCCTCGACGCCTTCGCCTCCACCGACGCCCCGCCGGTGGACGAGGACCTCGACCGCCTCACCCAGCGGGAGCGCGAGGTACTGCGGCTGATCGCCCGGGGGTACGCGTACAAGGAGATCGCCAAGCAGCTCTACATCTCGGTGAAGACGGTGGAGTCGCATGTCTCGGCGGTCCTGCGCAAGCTACAGCTGTCCAACCGTCACGAACTGACCCGCTGGGCGACGGCCCGCCGACTGGTCTGAGGCCGGCTCTAGGAGCCCGGCTTCTTTGCCGCTTCCTCGGCGAGTCGGCGCTTGGCCTCGGTCCAGTCGATCGGGAGCCGGTCCACCGGTACCTCCCAGAAGGTGAAGGTCGAGTCGCGCATCGTCGCGCGCAGGCCGCTCATGATCGAGCGGTGGGGTTCGGCGCGGGCGTAGGCGTAGAGGGCGTTGCGGTCCTCCCATGCCGAGAGGGTGTAGAAGGTCCGCTTCAGCGGCTGGGCGATCAGCGAGGCGCCCAGGGCGCCCGGCGCCGACTTCACCTGTCGCCAGGCACTGAGCGATTGAAGAAAGAACCGGGGCACGTCCTTCAGGGAGCGCACCTCGAAGCGGGAGGCCATGACCTGCGCCTCGGTGCCGGCGCGGGCCTGATTCGGGACGGTCCAGGGGAGCGTGGGCATGGCATGTCCTCTCCACGATTGGATAGTGGCACTACCCATAGTAGATAGCGCCACTATCCAAAGGTCAAGGGGTTTCCGCCCTCACGCCACCCGTGTCGCCCCCGCGAACGGCATCTCGTCGATCGGCGCGACCCGGATCGGAGCGCCCGGCCGGGGCGCGTGGATCATCTGCCCGCCGCCGATGTACAGCCCGACGTGGCTGATGCCGGAGTAGAAGAACACCAGGTCGCCCGGGGCCAGTTCGGAGCGCGACACCCGCTGCCCGGCGTTGATCTGCGTGTACGTCGTACGGGGCAGCGACACCCCGGCGGAGCGCCAGGCGGCCTGAGTCAGGCCCGAGCAGTCGTACCTCGACGGGCCCGTCGCCCCCCACACGTACGGCTTGCCGAGCTGGTCCCTGGCGAAGGAGATCGCCTGAGCGGCCCGCCCGTTCGGCGCCGCGACCGGTCCGCGCCCCTCGCCGGCCCGGTCCGCCCGCGCCCCGGCCGTATCGGCGAAGCCCCCGGCGCCGTCGCCCCGCCCTGAACCGGTCGCCGCCGCCTCGTACCGCGCCCGCTCCTCGGCGGTCAGCCGGGCCAGCAGCTTGCGCGCCTCGTCGAGCTTGCCCTGCACGGCCGTCTTCTGCCGCCGCAGCTCGGCCTCGTGGCCGCGCAGCTGCGTCAGCCGCTCCGTCGACTCGGCGCGCAGCTGCCCGATCCCGGTGAGCTCCCGCCGTACGGAGGTGATCGCCGTCGCCTGGCGCTCCCCGGCCTTCTCCGCGAGCGCGGCGCGCGCCAGGTACTCGTCCGGGTCGGAGGTCAGGGCGAGCTGCACGGCGGGATCGAGACCGCCGGAGCGGTACTGCGCGGTGGCCGTGGAGCCGAGCGCGTCACGGGCGGTGTTGAGACGCTCGGTCCTGCGGGCGGCCTCGTCGCGCAGCCGGTCGAGCGCGCCCCGGGCCTCGTCCACCTTCTCCTTCGCCCCGTTGTACTTCTCGGTGGCCACCTCGGCCTCCTGGTACAGCCGGTCGACCTTCGCCTTCACCTGCGCGGGGGTGAGCCTGGGCTCGGCCTGCCCGGACCCCTCGAAGACGGTCGCCGTGGCCGCGGAGGCGAGGGCGAGCGTGGCGGCGGTCCGTGCCGCCTGGCCACCGAGGGGTGAGTTCCTGGGCTTGCGGTGAGCTGCCACGAGGGCGGGTCACATCCTCTCCCTGTGGGGGTCGATGCCCACCGGGTCCGGCGATGGACCGCACAGGGGAGACGGCCCACCGCCGGATTTCTCGGCGGGGGCGGCCGACTGCCGCCGGAAGAACCGACGGTGGTGGGGAGCCGGCCACCTGGAGGAGGACGCTAAACCTCGGCGTCACGGCAGGGCGGGGAGTTGACCGCTATTGGCGCCAGTTGGCGCTCCGGGACCGTTCGCTTCCGGGGTCCGCGGCGGGTGGGTGCCGCATTGCGGCACGCCCGTGACCGATGCGCCGGACTGGCTGGACCCGGCCGAACAGCGGTGCTAAGGCCCGGTTAGGCTCCGCCCCATGGACGTACTCATCAATGTCTTCGTCGCCCTGCACATCATCGGAATCGCCTCGCTGCTCGGCGGGTTCCTCACCCAGATGAAGGCGATGGGCGCGGGTACGGCCCGCTTCGTGCCGGCCATGCTGCACGGCGCGCTGACGATGCTGGTCACCGGAATCGCCCTGGTCGGCCTCAACCAGGCCGACGACCAGGCCGTCAACAACGTGAAGATCGGCATCAAGATGGCGATCCTCGTCGTCATCCTCGCCCTCGTGTACGTGAAGCGGGACGAGGAGAAGGTGCCCGCGGGCCTCTTCGGCGCGGTCGGCGGCCTGACCGTGGCCAACGTCTTCATCGCGACGCTCTGGACCTGACGGAACCGGCTCCGGGCACGGCGGAACCGGCTCCGGGCACGGCGGAACCGGCTCCTGACCGTGCGGAACCGGCTCAGGCCGGGCGCACGCTCCCGTAGATCGGCATGTAGTAGATCGACTCCTCGCGGACGTTGGCACCCGGCTTCGGCGCGTGGATCATCTTGCCGCCGCCGATGTACAGGCCGACGTGGCTGATGTCGTCGTAGAAGAAGACGAGATCGCCGGGGAGCAGGTCCGCCGTCGCGACCCGCGTTCCCACCTCCACCTGGTCCCAGGTCGTGCGGGGCAGATCGACGCCCGCCGCCTTCCAGGCGCCCTGGGTCAGCCCGGAGCAGTCGTACGAGCTCGGGCCCGTCGCGCCCCATACGTACGGCTTGCCGATCTGGGCCCGCGCGAACGCCAGCGCCTTCTCCGCCTTCGCCGCGTACGTCGAGCCGCTCGTCCCGCCGGTCGCCGGCGGCTCGGGCTTGTCCTCGGCCGCCTCCTCCTGCCTGCGCCGCTCCGCCTCCGCGGCCGCCTTGGCCGCCGCCGCGGCCTCGGCCTTCGCCTGCTCCTCCGCCTTGCGCCGCGCCTCGGCCTGGCGCTTGCGCTCCAGCTCCGCGAGCCGGGCCTTCTCCTCGGCCGTCAGCCGGGCGAGCAGGGTCCGCGCCTCCGCGAGCTTCCCCTGGACGTTCTGCTTGCTGGTGCGGAGCGTCGCCTGCGACTCGGTGAGGCTCTCCAGGCTCTTCGTCGCCTCCGTGCGCTGCTTCGCCGCCTCGGCTCGCTTGCCCTCGTAGTCCGCCACCGCGCTGCGCTGCCGCTCGGAGAGCCGGTCCATGAGGTGGGTCTGGTCGAAGTACGACTGCGGGCTGTCGGCGAAGATCAGCGCGGCGGTCGGGCCGACCGCCCCCGCCCGGTACTGCGCCGCCGCGTACGAGCCGAGCGCGCGCCGGGACTCGTTGATCGCGTCCGTCCGCTTGGCCACGTCGTCGAGGATCCGGTCGACCTTGCGACGCTGCTGGTCGGTGGACTCCTTGGCCCGGTTGTACTCCTGCGTCGCCGTGCCGGCCTGCCGGTAGAGGTCGTCGACCTTCTTCTGGATCTCCTCCACCGTCGGCTTCGGCGGCGCGGGGGCCGCCTGCGCGCTCTGTGTGGACAGCAGCGTTACGGAGGCTATGGCGGCCGTCGTGACCCCGACGGCGGGGGAGTGCGGACGTGTGCTGCGCGGCTTGCGATGGGACGCCAAGACCGGCATCTCCTTCCGTGGCCGCCGAGTTGCGCAGGCCCAACTGGCTGGAGACAGGGCCGGGTTCGGCGTGGGCTGCCCGCTCGGCGCGATTCGCCGCCGGAGGGGACGGGCTGCTTGGGCGAGCACGCTAGCCAATTCGTGGGGGCGCTGTGAAGGCCGATGTTCGATATGCCCGATACATTTTCGTGACCTGAAGCGGACTGTCACCCTCCGTAAGAATCCGGTCACTTCGGGAGGTGGCAGCGGGCTGTCAGTGCGGCGGCCTAGACTCGTTAGGCGATGAGCAGCCTCTTTGACGACAGCTTCCTGGCGAGCCTCCAGAACCACTCCTCGGAGGAGCCCCCGCCCCCGCCCGAGGACGACGAGCACCACCCGCACGGCTCCCCGGCCGCGGAGGAGGTCCCGCACGACCTCTTCGAGGGGCGCTTCGACGCGCCGCCGACCAGGGACGCGTACTACCGCGACGGAGCCGCCCGCCCCGTCGTGGACGCCGCCGCGCTCCTGGAAGGGCTGAACGAACAGCAGCGCGCCGCCGTCGTCCACACCGACACCCCGCTGCTCATCGTCGCGGGCGCCGGCTCCGGCAAGACCCGGGTGCTCACCCACCGCATCGCCCACCTCCTGGCCACCCGGCACGTCCACCCCGGCCAGATACTGGCGATCACCTTCACCAACAAGGCCGCCGGCGAGATGAAGGAGCGGGTCGAGCACCTCGTCGGCCCGCGCGCCAACGCCATGTGGGTCATGACGTTCCACAGCGCCTGCGTCCGCATCCTGCGCCGCGAGTCGAAGAAGCTCGGCTTCACCTCCTCGTTCTCGATCTACGACGCCGCCGACTCCAAGCGCCTGATGGCGCTGGTCTGCCGCGACCTGGACCTCGACCCGAAGAAGTTCCCGCCGAAGTCCTTCAGCGCCAAGATCTCGAACCTCAAGAACGAGCTGATCGACGAGGAGACCTTCGCCGACCAGGCCGTCGACGGCTTCGAGAAGACGCTCGCCGAGGCGTACCGGATGTACCAGGCGCGGCTGCGCGAGGCCAACGCCCTGGACTTCGACGACATCATCATGACGACGGTCCATCTGCTCCAGGCGTTCCCGGACGTCGCCGAGCACTACCGCCGCCGCTTCCGTCACGTCCTCGTCGACGAGTACCAGGACACCAACCACGCCCAGTACACCCTCGTGCGGGAGCTGGTCGGCACCGGCTACGAGGACCTGGAGCCGGCCGAGCTGTGCGTCGTCGGTGACGCGGACCAGTCGATCTATGCCTTCCGCGGCGCGACCATCCGCAACATCCTCCAGTTCGAGGAGGACTACCCGAACGCGACGACGATCCTGCTGGAGCAGAACTACCGCTCGACGCAGACGATCCTCTCCGCCGCCAACGCCGTCATCGAGCGCAACGAGTCCCGCCGCCCCAAGAACCTGTGGACGAACGCTGGCGCGGGCGCGCAGATCACCGGCTACGTCGCCGACACCGAGCACGACGAGGCCCAGTTCGTCGCCGACGAGATCGACCGGCTCACGGACGCGGGCGACGCGAAGGCCGGCGACGTCGCCGTCTTCTACCGGACGAACGCCCAGTCCCGCGTCTTCGAAGAGATCTTCATCCGCGTCGGCCTGCCCTACAAGGTCGTCGGCGGAGTGCGCTTCTACGAGCGCAAGGAGGTCCGCGACGTCCTCGCCTACCTGCGCGTCCTCGCCAACCCTGAGGACAACGTCCCGCTGCGCCGCATTCTGAACGTGCCCAAGCGCGGTATCGGCGAGCGCGCCGAGGCGATGATCGACGCCCTCTCCCTCCGGGAGAAGATCACCTTCCCGCAGGCGCTGAAGCGGGTCGACGAGGCGTACGGCATGGCGGCCCGCTCCGCCAACGCCGTCAAGCGCTTCAACACCCTCATGGAGGAGCTCCGTACGGTCGTCGACTCCGGCGCCGGCCCCGCGGTCGTCCTTGAGGCCGTCCTGGAGCGGACCGGCTACCTCGCCGAGCTGCAGGCCTCCACCGACCCGCAGGACGAGACCCGCATCGAGAACCTTCAGGAACTGGCCGCCGTGGCCCTGGAGTTCGAGCAGGAGCGCGGTGAGGAGGAGGCCGGCACCCTGGCCGAGTTCCTGGAGAAGGTCGCACTCGTCGCCGATTCCGACCAGATCCCCGACGAGGACGAGGAGGGGTCCGGAGTCATCACGCTGATGACGCTGCACACCGCCAAGGGCCTCGAGTTCCCGGTGGTGTTCCTGACCGGCATGGAGGACGGCGTCTTCCCGCACATGCGCGCGCTCGGCCAGGCCAAGGAGCTGGAGGAGGAGCGCCGGCTGGCGTACGTGGGCATCACGCGCGCCCGCGAGCGGCTGTATCTGACCCGCTCCTCGATGCGCAGCGCCTGGGGCCAGCCGTCGTACAACCCGGCCTCGCGCTTCCTGGAGGAGATCCCGGCGACGTATCTGGAGTGGAAGCGGACCGGCCCCATGGTCAAGCCCGCCGGGCCGACCTCGGGGATCACCTCCTCGCTCTCCTCCTCCCGTGCGCGCTCGGGCCCCTCAGGCTTCGCCACCCGCCGCACCACCGACAAGCCGGTGATCACGCTCCAGGTCGGCGACCGGGTCACGCACGACCAGTTCGGTCTCGGCACGGTCATGCAGGTGACGGGCGTCGGCGCCGACGCGCAGGCGACGATCGACTTCGGCGACGAGAAGCCCAAGCGACTGCTGCTGCGGTATGCACCGGTCGAGAAGCTGTAGAAGAACCCGTGACGACGAGAGGGGGGCCCGGGCCCGGCGGGGGCCCCCCCCGGGGGGGGGGTGGTGTGGGGAGCGCGGGGGGGGGGGTCCGGGGTTGTTTTTTAAAAAGACAGGGGCCCAGCGATAGGGGGTGT
>NZ_JBHWBS010000056.1:30734-33586 GCF_042735655.1 Streptomyces sp. NPDC059567
TAACATCGGTGTGTGGGGGGGGTCTAATTGTAATAACGCAGCGGGGGACCATTTCTTTAAAACCCCCGGGCCGCCCCGCCCCCCCCCCCCCCCGCGGCCGGGGCCCCTCTCGTCGTCTGTGTGCGAAGCGTCAGCCGGTGGGGCTGAGACCGTGGCTGCGCAGCCACGCCTCGGGGTCGATCGCCGCGCCGCCGCCCGGCCGGACCTCGAAGTGGAGGTGCGGGCCGGTGGAATTGCCGGAGTTGCCGGAGTACGCGATGACGTCACCGGCCTTGACCTTGCCGCTGCGGAGCTTGGTGCTGCTCAGATGGCAGTACCAGGTCTCCGTGCCGTCCGCGGCGGTCACGATCGCCATGTTGCCGTAGGCGCTGTTGTACTGGGTGCGGACCGTGCCGTCGGTCGCGGCCATCACCTTCGTGCCGTACTGCACCGGGAAGTCGATGCCGGTGTGCACGGACATCCAGTTGACGCCCGCCTGCCCGTAGCGCGCGCTGAGTTCGTGCAGCTTCACCGGAAGCGCGAACTTCGGACGCAGCGCCTCCTTGCGGGCCGCCTCCTCCTCGCGCTTCTTCTTCTCCGCTTCCTGGCGCAGCTTCAGGTCGATGCGCTCCTGGGTGCGGCTGGCGCGGTCGCCGAAGTCGCGGGCGTCGGCGCTGAGCGCCGCGAGCTGGGTGTCCAGTTCGTTGTTGGCGGCCACCGGCTTGACCGAGGACGGGTCGGCGGCGGCGAGCGCCGTCGTGTCGTCCTTGGTGTCGCCCGCGTCGGCGAGCCCGCCGACCGAGGCGGCCGCGATACCGGCGACGCCCATGACACAGGCGGACGGAACGGCGACGGTCAGCAGCGCGGAGCGCTTGGCGGGCGTACGGCGACGGCCTCGGCTGCCACCGGAGGAACGGCGCACCGGGCGGGCGACGACGGCCGCCGCGCCGACCGCGGACTCCGCGCTCTCGACGGCCGGCTCCTCGGACTCCGCCGGGGGCTCGTAGACGTACTCGTACGTGTACCCGTCCGTGTCCGCGTCCACGTCCGTGTCCGCATACGAGTCCGCGTACGAGTCGTCCTGCGTGAGGGCCTCGAACTGCGCGGTGTGCGCGGTGTGCTCGGGCTGGGTGGCGTACTCGGGCTGGTGCTCGGCCGGCTGCATGGTCTGCTGCTCGGGAACGAACTCGTACTCGGGGGTGTACTGCTGCGGAACGACGGGGTCGGCGACCAGGAGGTCCTGCTCCGGCGCGGCGTAGTTCCAGGCGGTGGCGTCGTACGTACCCGTCTCGAAGGCGGGGGTCGTCCACTGACCGGTGGTGTCGTACGAGGCGAAGTACGCGGTCTCGTACTGCCCGGTCTGCTGCGCCTCGCTCCAGGCGGTCGCGTCCCACTGACCCGTGGCGTCGTACTGACCCGAGACGTCGTACTGGCCGGTGGTGTCGTACTGCTGCGCCATCGGCTGCTGTGCGACGTAGGTGTCGTACGTGCCGGCGTCCCATTGGTGGCTGCCGCTCCACTGAGTGGTGTCGTACTGGCCGCTGTGGCCCGCGTCGTAACCGCCCGGGAGGGCGCCGAAGAGCGGGTCCGTGGCGAAGCCGCCGGTGCTGTGGGCGTCGTCTCCGACGTACCCGGCGTGGGGGTGCTGGTCGTTCACCAACTTCTCTCTCGCCTCGGCGGCAGGACCAGCCCGGGGCGGGCCCGCAGAGGGGTGTCCCGGGGTTAAGCAGTGGCGCGACTGTACCCGGCGGTATACGCAGGCGACAATCTTCCGAGGGTTTTGGGTCCACAGGAAACGGGCAATCGGCCGTGTTTCGGCGGCCCAGGGGAAGAGCTTTGGCTCTGTGTTCGAGGAACGTTCGAAGAACGGACACCTTCTGGCGGGTCGTCAGGCATGTGTGTGCCGGGATATGCGCCGGGTCGCGCGCCGGGGCGGCGGCGCGGGAATCACGCCACGGACGCGGCTCCCGGCTCGGCCTCCGGCGTGGCGGCCGCATCCTCGGAGTCGAGGGCCTCGCGGATCCCGGCGACGACGGTCGGATGCACGGGCAGGGCGAGATGGCCGATCCCGCTGACGCGCACGTTGTGCGCCAGCAGATCGGGGTGGTCGAGCCGTGCGGTCTCCACCGGGACCATCACCTGGTCGAGATCGCTCCAGAAGCTGACACAGCGCGTACGGCAGCCTGGCGCGGGCTCGGCGAGCTCCCGCAGCACCTCGGAGCCGGGGCGCATCTGCCGGATCAGGGGGTGGGCGCCGACCCAGGGCGCCGCGGCGGTGCCGGAGTGCGGGGTGCCGAGCATGACCAGCGTGCGCACCCGTGTGTCACCGCCGAGGCGCTGTACGTAATAACGGGCGATGAGGCCGCCCAGGCTGTGCCCGACGAGGTCGACCTCGCGGTGGCCGGTGCGGGCGCAGAGGTCCTCCACATGGCGGCCGAGCAGCTCGGCGGCGGTGCGAAGGTCAAAAGTGAGCGGAGAGTAGTTGAACGACTCGACGGGGTGACGGCCGTGCCGGGCGAGGGAGCGGCGCAGCAGGACGAAGACCGAGCGGTTGTCGACGAAGCCGTGCAGCAGGACGACCGGCCGGCCGGTGCCCGTCCCCGCCTCCTGGGCGGGCGCGGGGCGCTCGGCGGCGATGCCGGAGGGGTAGAGGATCAGATGGCCGGTGAGGATCGCCAGCTCCAGGGCGTTGGCCTTCAGCGCAGTCGTGACCTTGGTGAGCTCCATCGGCGACCTCCCGAACGGCACGCGGGCGCCGAAACGGCAGTGCGGTGTGGCGGACCGCCCGGGCGGGGGGGGGTCGGCGCGGGGGTGCGGCCACCCCCGAGCGGCGCCCCTGGGCCCCGCCCCGATGTGGCGGGGGGGGCCGGGGT
>NZ_JBHWBS010000056.1:33596-39660 GCF_042735655.1 Streptomyces sp. NPDC059567
GCCGCCCCCCCCCCCCCGGGCGGGGGGGCCCCCAGGGGGGGGGGGGGGGGGGCGCCCGGGGGGGGGGGGGGGGGGGGGGGGGGGGGCCCCCCCAACCCCGTAGCGGCTCCCTTGCGCACGGCCCGATTGAGGCTGGTGGGCCCGGTGTGGAGGGCCCGGGAGGGTCCGGCGCAGGCGAACAATGTCCCACCGTGTGATTTCCCCCTCGCCGGCCTCCGCGAAACGGTCACGTGCGGGATGCTGGCGATAACGTTCGTTCACCTCCCCGGCAAAGACGCGCGGGGGTCGCATGTGGAGGCAGTGATGGGTGTGACCGGTCCGATCCGCGTGGTGGTAGCCAAGCCGGGTCTCGACGGCCACGATCGCGGGGCCAAGGTGATCGCGCGGGCACTGCGTGACGCCGGCATGGAGGTCATCTACACGGGGCTGCACCAGACGCCGGAGCAGATCGTGGACACGGCGATCCAGGAGGACGCCGACGCGATCGGTCTCTCCATCCTCTCGGGCGCGCACAACACGCTCTTCGTGAAGGTCCTGGAGCTCCTGAAGGAGCGCGACGCGGAGGACATCAAGGTCTTCGGCGGCGGGATCATCCCGGACGCGGACATCGCGCCGCTGAAGGAGAAGGGCGTGGCGGAGATCTTCACGCCGGGCGCGACGACGGCGTCGATCGTGGCCTGGGTGAACGCGAACGTCCGCGTCGCGGCGTAGCCCCTGCGGGGGTCTCGGGGCGGGGGCATTCGGGCGGGCGCGGGCGGGCTGGGCCTGCCGACCGCAGGGCGGGCGCCTGGCCCGCTCTGCCCCCGGGGTGCTTGCCCGGCACATCCAGCGCCTGCGGAGCCACCCGAAGGGCAGGTGGGGCCGCGACGTCCCGCGGGCTCCTGTCCCCCGCCTCCCGCGTGGCTCACAGGCAGCTCGGCCCGGCGGCACGTCGGGTGTCCACACCGCTCGGCCCGTCCCGCCCGGCCGCTCGGCCCGTCGGCCCGAGCCGCCAGGCCGTCGCCGGGGCGGGGGCCGTGTGGAGGGCCGTGGCGGGCGGCCGCCATGGCTGTCCGGCTACCCCGCCAGTTCCGCCCGCATCGTCGCCCGTAGGCGCAGGGTCGACACCAGGCGCTGGAACGCCTCCGACCAGTAGCTTCCGGCTCCTGGGGAGGCGTCCTCCGGTTCTGCGGGGAGGGCGGTCAGGGACTCCAGCTGGGGCGCCGCGTCCGGGGACAGGCAGCGCTCCGCGAGGCCCATCACCCCGCTGAAGCTCCAGGGGTAGCTGCCCGCCTCGCGGGCGATGTCCAGGGCGTCGATCACCGCGCCGCCCAGCGGCTCCGCCCAGGGCACCGTGCACACGCCCAGCAGCTGGAACGCCTCCGACAGACCGTGGGCCGCGATGAACGAGGCGACCCACCGAGCCCGTGCCTCGTCCGGGAGCGTCGAGAGCAGCTTCGCCCGCTCCGCGAGCGAAGCGATGCCGGGGCCGGTCGCCGGCGGGGCGGCCGGGGCGCCGAGCAGGGCCCGGGACCAGTCGGCGTCCCGCTGCCGTACCGCCGCCCGGCACCAGGCTGCATGCAACTCCCCCTGCCAGTCGTCGGCGACCGGAAGGGCGACGATCTCCTCGGGCGCCCGCCCGCCGAACCGCGCCTTCCAGCACGCCAGCGGCGCCGACTCGACCAGCTGGCCCAGCCACCACGACCGCTCGCCGCGGCCCGCCGGCGGGGTTGCGATCAGTCCGTCCCGCTGCATCGCCTCGTCGCATTCGTGCGGGGCTTCGACGACGACGGTCTCGGCCCCCTTCGTACGGTCCAGCGAGACACAGGACGAGGCGCGCCGCGCCATCCGGCCCGCGAGCGCCGAGTCGGGCAGTGCGGAGAGCAGCTCGGCGGCCGTCGAGCGCACATTGCGACTGCGGTCCGACAGGGCAGCCTCCAGGAACTCCTCGTCCGCGCCGGAGAGTCCGTCCCGCAGCGAGTCCAGGAACATCAGCCGGTCCTCCGCCCGCTCGGCGGGCCATGTGGAACGCAGCAGCTCAAGGGCGGCCGCCGGGTCCTCGGTCCGTACGGAGGCGAGCAGCGCGACCCGCTCGGCGAACAGCCCCTCCTCCCACAGCTCCCGGACCGCCTCGCCGTCCCGGGGATCCGGGAGCGCCGAACTCCCTCCGGCGCCGCGCAGGGCGAACTTCCACTCCGGGTTCATCCGGGCCAGCCACAGCCCGCGCGGCCCGGCGAGCGCGAGGGCCTGGGGCCGCAGATCGGTCCGGGCGCGGGCGGCGTCGAGGAGGGCGGGCAGAGCCGAGGCAGGGGCCTTGTAGCCGTGGTCGTTGGCGGCGGCGAGCCACTGCGGGAGCAGCTCCGCGAGGTCGGGCGCGGCCCCGCGCCGCCCTCCGGACGGCGCGGCCGCGGCGCGGCCCGCGAGGAGCTGGGCGAGGCGGTGGCGGGCGGGCTCGGGCAGGGGCCTGCGGGCGTCAGCGGGCGCGGGCTCCGGCGCGGGGACGGCGGGCCCGGGCCGCAGCCCCGCCCTGCGCCGTACGGTGTGCAGCACCGCGGCGTCCAGCAGCGCGACGGGGGCGCCCCCGCCCGCCCGGTCGGGGAGCGCGGGCGGCCGGCGGTCGGTACCGAGCAGCGCCGAGGTGACGAGTTCTTCCCAGGCGTCCATGGAGGTCCTCCAGGCTGTCGTCGGGCGGTCGTGCGGACTCAGTGGAGCGGGACCGTCTCTCCGGGGGCGTCGGCGGACCAGGCGGCGAGCGGGGTGAACCCGCGGTGCCCGCACTCCCCGAAGACGGTCACCGGCCCGCCTCCGGAGAGCGCGGCGAGCCGCCACAGGCCCGGCCGCCCGAGCGCGGGACCGCTGAGCGGCAGCGCCTCGCCGCCGCCCGCGACCGGTGACGCGTCGGCGAGCTGCCAGCCGTGGTCCGTCGGTATGGGGACCACATCGGCGAGCGTCACCGGCCAGGAGTCCAGCCAGGGGTCCTCGCGCAGGGCGAGGCCGTAGGCATGGAGCGCGTCCCCGACCGTGCCGCCGCGGGGCGGGGCGTCGAGCGGGGCGGGCGCCGAGAAGAGCTCGCCCAGCTCGGCCCGCAGCGCGCCCGCACCCGCATGCGGGGTGAGCGCGGCGTCGACCGTCACGCCCACCGGAAGGCCCAGTTCGGGCGCGCGCCCCATGGCTCCGAAGGAGAGGAGTAGCGCCGTGCGTCCGGTCTCCCTGCCGTGCAGCCAGATGCGACGCGTCGTCAGCTTGCCGTCCGTGGAGTCGTACTGCGCGAGCACCAGCCAGCGGTCCCGCACCGCGGTGCCCTGCACCGGAGCGGGCAGGCCCACCCGCGTGCGGACGGTCGCCGCCAGCGGGCCGGGGAGCCGGTCGACGGAGAGCCAGGCGCGGTCGAGGAGATGGGTCAGCGCGCACTCCTCCAGGAGCCGGACCGGCCAGCCCGGTCCCGAGCCCGGTATCGATCCCAACTCCCTGACCCGGCCCGCGAGTCCGGGGGCCTGGGCGTCGACCATCCGGGCCGCGGTCTCCTCCCACAGGCCGTATCCGGACTGCTCGGCCGAGGCCAGTCCGCCCCGCAGCAGATCGGCGAGCCGCTGCTCCAACTCCTCCGCGCCCGCCGTGATCCGAGCGGCCCGGCGCTCCGCCCGGCGGCGCGCGGCCTCGGGGTCGGCGGTGCCCGCCCGGCCGGAGCCGTCCGCCTCACGGGCCCGTACGCCCTCGGCGCGCTTGCGTCTGCCCTCCAGCCACTGCTCCGCCCAGTCCGGCGCGTCGCCGCCCCCGACGTCCGCTCCGTCCGAGGCCCAGAGCAGGAGCAGGCCCAGCGCGTGCTTGCACGGGAACTTCCGGCTGGGGCAACTGCACGAATACGCCGGGCCGGTGATGTCGACGACCGTGCGGTACGGCTTGCTGCCGCTGCCCCGGCACAGACCCCAGACGGCCCCCTCGCCGCTACCGCCCGTACCCGACCACGGCCCGGCCGTGCCGAGCTTGCTTCCCGCTCTGCGTGAGGCATCGTCAGGAGCCAGAGCCAGCACCTGATCCGCCGTCCAGCGCACCCCCTGTGTATCCATGCCCATGACGGTAGGGGGACCCACTGACAACGATCCTGACCTGCGGTTTCGCGCGCTCCCCGCCGACGCGGCGGGGTATTTGACTTTACCTTCCCTTTACGATTGTGTGCGGGGGACAACCACCGGAACTCCCTGGGGGACACCTCATGAAGCGCACCATCCGCACCGCCGTCTCGGTCCTCGCCGTCACCGGCCTCGCGTTCGGTCTCGGCGCCTGCTCCGAGGCCGCGGACAAGGCCGCCGACCAGGTCGACAAGGCCGTCAACGAGACCTACGAGGTCACGTACGAGGTCACCGGCAAGAACATCGAGTCGATCGAGTTCCACGGTGGCAGCGGTTCGGGCATGGAGCCGAAGCTCGAGAAGGAGACCAAGCCGGCCACGCCGTGGACGAAGACGGTGACGCTGAAGGGCATCATGCCGCCGGCCGTCATGCCGCTCTCGCTCGACCCGGCGGCCGACATCACCTGCAAGGTCATCCACAAGGGCAAGGTCATCAAGGAGGCGAAGGGCGAGCAGGCGATGACCGGTGGCTGCGTCGCGGTCTCCCCGATCGCCGGCTGACTCCCGTCCGAGCGTGCGGACTTAGCCTCTGAACTGCGGCGACGGCCGATTGTCAGTGGCGTGGTGCACGGTGGATCACACATCAGGTCGAACGATCTGGAGGGGGATCCATGACCGTGCCCGAAACCATCACGAGCGCCGTCCCCGGTGCCGGAAGCGTCACCGGGGCGGCCGCACCGACCGCCGCGGAAGCCGGGATCGGAGCGGGCGGCGACACCGGCGTCGAATCCGGCGCCGAGGCCCTGCGGCCCCACGCCGAACACGCCTTCGCGGACGAACTCAAGGCGCTCGCCGCCGCCGACGACCGGCCGCGGCCCGTCCGTTGGCAGCTCTCGCCCTGGGCCGTCGCCACCTATCTCCTCGGCGGCACCCTGCCCGAAGGAACGGTGATCACACCGAAGTACGTCGGGCCGCGCCGGATCGTCGAGGTCGCCGTCACCACACTCGCCACCGACCGCGCACTGCTCCTGCTCGGCGTGCCCGGCACCGCCAAGACCTGGGTCTCCGAACACCTCGCCGCCGCCGTCAGCGGTGACTCGACCCTGCTGGTGCAGGGCACGGCCGGGACGCCCGAGGAGGCGATCCGCTACGGCTGGAACTACGCCAAGCTGCTCGCCCACGGCCCCAGCCGGGACGCGCTCGTGCCCAGTCCCGTCATGCGCGCGATGTCCCAGGGCCTGACCGCCCGCGTCGAGGAGCTCACCCGCATCCCCGCCGACGTGCAGGACACGCTCATCACGATCCTGTCCGAGAAGACCCTGCCCGTGCCGGAGCTCGGCCAAGAGGTGCAGGCCGTACGGGGCTTCAACCTCATCGCCACCGCCAACGACCGCGACCGCGGGGTCAACGACCTCTCCAGCGCCCTGCGCCGCCGCTTCAACACCGTCGTGCTGCCCCTGCCGGCCACCCCTGAGGCGGAGGTCGACATCGTCGCGCGCCGCGTCGACCAGATCGGCCGCTCCCTCGACCTGCCGGCCGTCCCCGAGGGGGTCGAGGAGATCCGCCGGATCGTCACCGTCTTCCGCGAGCTGCGCGACGGGGTCACCACCGACGGCCGGACGAAGCTCAAGTCCCCTTCGGGGACGCTGTCGACGGCCGAGGCCATCTCCGTCGTCACCGGCGGCCTCGCCCTGGCCGCCCACTTCGGCGACGGCGTCCTGCGCCCCGCCGACGTCGCCGCCGGCATCCTCGGCGCCGTCGTCCGCGACCCGGCCGCGGACCGTGTCATCTGGCAGGAGTACCTGGAGACGGTCGTCCGGGAGCGCGACGGCTGGAAGGACTTCTACCGCGCCTGCCGCGAGGTGAGCGCGTGACGACGCCTTCGACGGTGACGGCCGGGGGGGCGCCCCCGGGGCGCGCGGCCCCCCCCCCCAGGGCCGCCCCGGGGGGGGCGCCCCCCACCGCCCGGGCCGCGCCCGCCCGGCCCCCGCCACGGCGGCCGCCGCGCACCGGGCC
>NZ_JBHWBS010000056.1:39670-46010 GCF_042735655.1 Streptomyces sp. NPDC059567
GCCCCCGAGGGCCGCGCGGCCCCACCGGACCGGCCCGCGGCGGCGGAGCGGCCCGCGACGGCCGAGGACGCGCCCGCCGGCGGGCGGAGTGACGGGCAGCGGGGCTCCGGTCCTCTGTTGCTCGGGGTGCGGCACCACGGCCCCGGGTCGGCGCGAGGAGTGCGCGGGGCTCTCGACGCGGCGCGGCCCGCATGCGTGCTGATCGAAGGGCCGCCCGAGGCGGACGGGCTGCTCGCGCTCGCCGCCGACGAGGAGATGCGGCCCCCGGTCGCGCTGCTCGCCCACGCCGTCGACGACCCCGGACGGGCCGCGTTCTGGCCCTTCGCCGAGTTCTCGCCCGAGTGGGTCGCGATCCGCTGGGCCCTCTCCCACGGCGCCGCCGTCCGTTTCATCGACCTACCCGCCGCCCACAGCCTCGCCGCCACCGATGCCACCGGAGCCGACGCCTCTGCCGACCCCACGGGCGACGAGGCGGACGAGGAGCTGCGGATCGACCCGATCGGCGAGCTCGCGCGGACCGCCGGGTACGACGACCCCGAGCGCTGGTGGGAGGACGTGATCGAGCTCCGCGGCACCACCGCGCCCGACGACCCCACGGCCCCGTTCGCGGCGGTCGCCGAGGCCATGGGCGCCCTGCGCGAGGCGCACGGCGACGGCGGCCACGCCCGCGACCTGATCCGCGAGGCGTACATGCGGCTCCAGCTGCGGGCCGCCCGCAAGGAGTTCGGTGACTCCGTGGCCGTCGTCTGCGGCGCCTGGCACGTGCCCGCGCTGGCCCGCAAGACGACCGTCGGAGCCGACCGCGCCCTGCTCAAGGGTCTGCCCAAGGTGAAGACCGAGATGACCTGGGTGCCCTGGACCCACCGCAGGCTCGCCCGCCGCTCGGGGTACGGCGCCGGAATCGACGCGCCCGGCTGGTACGGGCACCTCTTCGCCGCCCCCGACCGGCCCATCGAGCGTTGGATGACCAAGGTCGCGGGCCTCCTCAGGGAAGAGGACCGGATCGTCTCCTCCGCCCATGTCATCGAGGCCGTACGGCTCGCCGAGACCCTCGCGACCATGCGCGGCCGGCCGCTGGCGGGGCTCGGCGAGACCACCGACGCCGTACGCGCCGTCATGTGCGACGGCTCCGACGTCCCGCTCGACCTCGTCCGCGACCGCCTCGTCGTCGGCGACGTCCTCGGCGAGGTCCCCGCCGACGCCCCCGCCGTACCGCTCCAGCGCGACCTCGCCCGGCTCCAGCGCGGGCTGCGTCTCAAGCCCGAGGCGCAGGAGCGAGAGCTGGAGCTCGATCTGCGCAAGGAGAACGACGCCGCCCGCAGCAGACTCCTGCACCGGCTGCGGCTCCTCGGCATCGGCTGGGGCGAGCCCGTCGCCGGCCGCGGCAGCACCGGCACCTTCCGGGAGAGCTGGCGGCTGCACTGGGAGCCGGAGCTGCACGTCCGGGTCGCCGAGGCGGGCGTCTGGGGCACCACCGTCGACTCCGCCGCCACCGCCAAGGCCGAGGCCCGCGCACTGGAGGCCGCGACACTCGCCGAGGTCACCGCGCTCGCCGAGCAGTGCCTGCTCGCCGGACTCGGCGAGGCCCTGCCCGTCGTCATGACGGCCCTCGCCGACCGCGCCGCACTCGACTCCGACGTCGGGCACCTCGCCCAGGCCCTGCCCGCGCTCGCCCGCTCGCTGCGCTACGGAGACGTCCGCTCCACCGACACCGCCGCGCTCGGCGAGGTCGCCGCCGGGCTCGCCGAACGGATCTGTGTCGGCCTCCCGCCGGCCTGCGCCGGACTCGACGCCGACGCCGCCGCCGAGATGCGCGGCCATCTCGACGCGGTCCACGGCGCCCTCGGACTGCTCCCCGACAGCGCGGAACGCACCGACCGCTGGTCCGGAGTGCTCCGCAAGCTCGCCGACCGCGACACCGTGCCCGGGATCCTCCGGGGCCGCGGCGCCCGGCTCCTCCTCGACGAGGGGCGGCTCGACGAGGACGAGGCCGCACGGCTCATGGGCCTCGCCCTCTCGCCCGGGACGGCACCCGCCGACGCCGCCGCCTGGATCGAGGGCTTCGTCGGCGGCGCCGCCGGAGGCGGCATGATCCTCGTCCACGACGAGCGGCTGCTGACCCTGGTCGACGACTGGCTGACCGGTGTCCCGGGCGACACCTTCACCGACGTACTGCCGTTGCTGCGGCGCACCTTCTCCGCGTACGAACCGGGCGTCCGGCGCACCCTGGGCGAGCTGGTCGCCCGCGGCCCGTCCGCCACCGCGAGCCGCCCGGAGGCCGGAACCCCCGGCTTCGCCGCGAGCCTCGACGAGGAGCGGGCCGACGGAGTGCTGCCGGTCCTGCGGCTGCTGCTGGGACACGACGAGCCGGAAGGGGCGGACCGATGAACGGAAGCGGACCGATGAACGGAACAGGCACCGGCACCGCGAGCGGGACAGGAACCGGCACGGACACAGCATCCGCCACGACCACGGCGACCGGCGCCGACACGGCGGCACGAGCCGACGCGACCACGGCGACCGGCGCCGACACGGCGGCACGAGCCGGCGCGACCAGCGCCGACACCGACACCGGCGCCGGCGCCGACACCGACACGGGCGCCGACACCGCGGCACGAGCCGGCACCAGCCACCGAACCGGGAACGACGAGCGGCTGCGGCGGTGGCGTCTGGTCCTCGGCGGTGGCGAGGCGGACGGCACGGGATGCTCCCTCGCCGGCACCGACTCCGCGATGGACGGAGCCCTCACCGCGCTCTACGGACGCGGCTCGAAGAGCTCCACCGGACGCGACCGCTCCGCCGGCCTCGGTGCCTCGGCCCCCTCCGTCGCCCGCTGGCTCGGCGACATCCGGACGTACTTCCCCAGCTCCGTCGTCCAGGTCATGCAGCGCGACGCCATCGAGCGGCTCGGTCTCTCCGCCCTGCTCCTGGAGCCCGAGATGCTGGAGGCCGTCGAGGCGGACGTCCATCTCGTCGGCACGCTCCTCTCCCTCGACAAGGCCATGCCCGAGACCACCAAGGAGACGGCCCGGGCCGTCGTGCGCAAGGTCGTCGACGACCTGGAGAAGCGCCTCGCGACCCGCACCCGGGCCACCCTCACGGGCGCGCTCGACCGTTCGGCCCGGATCAGCCGCCCCCGGCACCGGGACATCGACTGGGACCGCACCATCCGCGCGAACCTCAAGAACTACCTGCCCGAGTACCGCACGGTCGTCCCCGAACGGCTCATCGGCTACGGCCGCGCGGCGCAGTCGGTCAGGAAGGACGTCGTCCTCTGCATCGACCAGTCCGGCTCGATGGCGGCCTCCGTCGTCTACGCGTCGGTGTTCGGCGCGGTCCTCGCCTCGATGCGTTCGATCGCGACCCGGCTCGTCGTCTTCGACACGGCGGTCGTGGACCTCACCGACCAGCTCGACGATCCGGTCGACGTCCTCTTCGGCACCCAGCTCGGCGGCGGTACCGACATCAACCGCGCTCTGGCCTACTGCCAGTCGCAGATCACCCGGCCGGCCGACACGGTCGTCGTCCTGATCAGCGACCTCTACGAAGGGGGCATACGGGACGAGATGCTGAAGCGGGTCGCGGCGATGAAGGCGTCGGGCGTGCAGTTCGTGGCCCTGCTCGCGCTCTCCGACGAGGGAGCACCCGCGTACGACCGCGAGCATGCGGCCGCCCTCGCCGCGCTCGGAGCCCCCGCCTTCGCCTGCACGCCGGACCTCTTCCCCGAGGTGATGGCGGCGGCTATCGAGAAGCGCCCGCTGCCGGTGCCGGACACTCCGTGACCGCTGCGGATTCCGCAGCCCCGCCACCACCCGACCGGCCGCGTGCGGGCGGACTGAGGCCCATATCACAACCGGTCCCGGGGGCCCCTCACCCCGCTGCGCGGCGCGTCGTGAGGTCCACAACCCCCTGTCCCCACCTGTGTGGTGGACCCCGGGGCCACCCTCGGGGTCCCCTACGGACCGCCCTCCTGCCCCTACGATCTGTGACCCGTATCACCGCTCTGTTGTGATCTGCGATTTAGGGACCCACGTCCCTCGGGGATAACCTGCGAGACGGACATGCCGCGTCCACGGACACCGTGTACGCCTCCCTTGTGACAGCGCAGTCACGTTGCCCTTCGCGGCACGCCCACGCAGACAACGAACCGCGATCATCAGAAAAGGGACGGACGCGCGTGGACCTGTTCGAGTACCAGGCGAGGGACCTCTTCGCCAAGCACGGTGTACCGGTGCTGGCCGGTGAAGTCATCGACACGCCTGAGGCGGCGCGCGAGGCCACCGAGCGTCTTGGCGGCAAGTCGGTCGTCAAGGCGCAGGTGAAGGTCGGCGGCCGCGGCAAGGCCGGCGGCGTGAAGCTGGCGGCCGACCCGGACGAGGCGGTCGCCCGTGCGACCGACATCCTCGGGATGGACATCAAGGGCCACACGGTCCACAAGGTGATGATCGCCGAGCTGTCCCCGGAGATCGAGGCGGAGTACTACGTCTCGTACCTTCTCGACCGCACCAACCGCACCTTCCTCGCGATGGCGTCGGTGCAGGGCGGCATGGACATCGAGGAGGTTGCGGAGAAGACCCCCGAGGCCCTCGCGAAGGTCCCGGTCAACGCCGTCGAGGGCGTGAGCATCGAGAAGGCTCGCGAGATCGTGGCCCTCGCGAAGTTCCCGGCCGACGTGGCCGAGGGTGTCGCCGAGGCCCTGGTGACCCTGTGGAAGACCTTCGTCGCCGAGGACGCGCTCCTCGTCGAGGTCAACCCGCTGGTGAAGACCAAGGACGGTCGGATCCTGGCCCTGGACGGCAAGGTGTCTCTCGACGAGAACGCCGACTTCCGTCAGCCCGAGCACGAGGCGCTCGAGGACAAGGCCGCAGCCAACCCGCTCGAGGCTGCCGCCAAGGCCAAGAACCTCAACTACGTCAAGCTCGACGGCGAGGTCGGCATCATCGGCAACGGCGCCGGCCTGGTCATGTCGACCCTGGACGTCGTCGCGTACGCCGGTGAGAACCACGGCGGCGTGAAGCCGGCCAACTTCCTCGACATCGGTGGCGGCGCCTCCGCCGAGGTCATGGCGAACGGCCTGGAGATCATCCTGGGCGACCCGGACGTCAAGTCCGTGTTCGTCAACGTCTTCGGTGGCATCACCGCCTGTGACGAGGTCGCCAACGGCATCGTCCAGGCCCTGGAGCTCCTCGCCACCAAGGGCGAAGAGGTCACCAAGCCGCTGGTCGTGCGCCTCGACGGCAACAACGCGGAGCTGGGTCGCAAGATCCTGTCGGACGCGAACCACCCGCTCGTGCAGCGTGTGGACACCATGGACGGCGCGGCCGACAAGGCCGCCGAGCTCGCGGCTGCGAAGTAAGGGACGAGGTCAAGCACACCATGGCTATCTTCCTCACCAAGGACAGCAAGGTCATCGTCCAGGGCATGACCGGTGCCACGGGCATGAAGCACACCAAGCTCATGCTGGGTGACGGCACCAACATCGTCGGTGGCGTGAACCCGCGCAAGGCCGGCACGTCCGTCGACTTCGACGGCACCGAGGTCCCGGTCTTCGGCTCCGTCGCCGAGGCGATGGAGAAGACGGGCGCCAACGTCTCCGTCCTCTTCGTCCCGCCGGCCTTCGCCAAGGCCGCCGTGGTCGAGGCGATCGACGCCGAGATCCCGCTCGCGGTCGTCATCACCGAGGGCATCGCCGTCCACGACTCCGCCGCCTTCTGGGCGTACGCGCAGTCGAAGGGCAACAAGACCCGCATCATCGGCCCGAACTGCCCCGGTCTCATCACCCCGGGCCAGTCCAACGCCGGCATCATCCCGGGCGACATCACGAAGCCGGGCCGCATCGGCCTGGTCTCGAAGTCCGGCACGCTGACGTACCAGATGATGTACGAGCTCCGTGACATCGGCTTCTCGTCCGCCGTCGGCATCGGTGGCGACCCGGTCATCGGCACGACGCACATCGACGCCCTCGCGGCGTTCGAGGCCGACCCCGACACCGACCTGATCGTCATGATCGGCGAGATCGGCGGCGACGCCGAGGAGCGTGCGGCGGACTTCATCGCGAAGAACGTCACCAAGCCGGTCGTCGGCTACGTCGCGGGCTTCACCGCGCCCGAGGGCAAGACCATGGGCCACGCCGGCGCCATCGTCTCCGGCTCCTCCGGCACCGCCCAGGCGAAGAAGGAGGCCCTTGAGGCCGCGGGCGTCAAGGTCGGCAAGACGCCGACCGAGACGGCCAAGCTGGCGCGCGCGATCCTCGCGGGCTGAAGCACCGTCTGAACCGCACAGGTGGGCCCCTGTCTCTTATAAACAAAAGACGCTGCCGACGATAGTCGGATTGTATATA
>NZ_JBHWBS010000057.1:0-45956 GCF_042735655.1 Streptomyces sp. NPDC059567
GACGGCAGCCGCCTGAAAGCCACACCCAGCACCCCTGGGCGACCCAACCCTACGAATGGCTCGATCAACCCGTCCAAGAACGTAAGGCCGCCTGACCCGGCCCCCGGCCCCGGTCACCGTGCGACGGCGTAGACGATCAGGTTGTCCACGGGATGGCCGGCCGTGTCGAACGCGCCGTCGCACGTGATCAGTCGCAAGGCGCGCCCCTCGGTGGCTCCGTAGACCCTCTCCGTGGGGAAGGCGTTCTTCGCGACGGTCTCGGTGCCGGTGACCGTGAAGCGAACGGTGCCGCCGTCGCCGTCGCCGTCGCGTACGTCGACCGTCGCGCCCTTGCGAATCCGCTTGAGGTCGTGGAACACGGCTTCGCCGAAGCGGGTGTCGTTGTGACCGATGATCACCGCGGCGCCGGGCTCTCCCGGCCGGGGGTTCCCGGTGTACCAGCCGGCCGTCATCCCCTTGTCCGCCGGCGGCACTTCGACGGTGCCGTCCCGGTTGAGGCCGAGCCTCATCAGGTCGCTGTCGATGCCGAGGGACGGTATGGACACGCGCGTCGGGACCGTCTTCGTGTCCTCGCCCCGGATCGGGTCCGGATCGCCGGCGGGAACGCGTGACGCCGTCGCCGCCGGGGGCGATCCGGTGTTCGTGGTGCGGCTCGCGTCGCCCTCGGCGCCGTCGGTCGCACAGGCGCCGACGGTCGTGGTCAGGACGACACACAGCAGCAGCGGCCGGGCTGGCGCCCGCCTGTTGCGCACACCCCGCCCGTAGGTGCGGTTCTGGGGGGACCCCGGGGCGCTGGAGTCGTGGTGCCGCGGGGGTTCGCGGCAACCACGACACATCGGTCAGTCGTTGCGGTGGACGGCGCCCCGGCGGCGCAGCATGACGGTGCCGGCACCCGCGAGGATCACCGCGCCGGCGACCGACCCGGCGATGGCGGTGGTGCTGTCCCCGCTCTGGCCGGCGGGGCGCTCCCCGGCGGCGACACCGCCACGCGGCGCCGCCACCTCACTGGGGGTCCGGTCGGCGACGGGACTCGGCTTGGCTGCCGCCCGCTCCCCGGCGGCGACCCCGCCGCGCGGCGCCGTCACCTCACCGGGGGTCCGGTCCGGGACGGGACGCGGCTGGCTGTCCACCGTGCCGCGCCCCTTCTCCGACGAGGTCGGGGCCGGGGCGGGCTTCGGATTGTCGGAGCGCGAGTCGGGGGTGGTGTCGGCGGCCGCCGTGGGGCGGACGGTCGAATCCGACGGCGCCGCGGACGGACCGTCGGAGGCGAACGCCGAGGTCGAGGGCAGGAGCACCCCGCCGATCACGGCGGTGGTGAAGGCTGCGGTGCGCAGGCTGCGACTGCGTCGGGACGGGCGGCGGTGGGACGGCATGGCTGTGGCTCCCCTTCGATACGGAACGGCCGGCGCCCGCGACTTGGCTCGCTCGGGCGCCCGGTGATCGCCATGCTCACGGAAACTTGTCAGGAAGCTGTCAGCAGCCTGTGGCCTTGCCGTCAGAGCTTCGCGGCCCTGCCCGCATCCTCGCGCGCGCCCGCCGGAAGGCGCAGCGTGAAGGTCGAGCCGACGCCCTCGGTCGAGGCGGCGGTGGCCGAACCGCCGTGTGCCTCGGCGAGTTTGCGCACGATCGAGAGGCCCAGACCGCTGCCGCCGGTACGCCGGTTGCGGGATCTCTCCGCCCGCCAGAACCGGTCGAACACATGGGGCAGATCGTCGGCGGCGATCCCGCTGCCCGTGTCGGCGACCTCCACGACGACCTCGGACACCGGCCCGCCGTCGGCGCCGTCGGCGCCGTCGGCGCCCTCGCCGTGGGCGCGCAGCTCGACGCGTCCGCCGCGTGGGGTGTGGCGTACGGCGTTCGAGACCAGGTTGCCGACGGCCTGCCGCAGCCGTACGGGGTCCGCGGTCAGCGCGGGCGGGGGGTTGGGCGCCACGACGCTCAGGGTGACACCCGCGCGCTCGGCCTCGGCCTGGTGGGCTGCGGCGACCTGGCCGAGGAGGTCCGCCACGTTGACCGGCTCCGGGTGCAGACGCAGCGCGCCGGCGTCCGCCTGTGCGAGATCCTGAAGGTCGTCGATGATGTGCTGAAGCTGTACGGCCTCCTCCAGAAGCGAGGCGATCAGCGCCGGATCGGTGTCGGCAAGACCGTCCTGAGCGGCCTCCAGCCAGCCGCGGATGTTGCTCAGCGGGGTACGCAGTTCATGCGCGACGTCGCTGACCATCGCCTTGCGCTGCGCCTCCAGACGGGCCCGATGCTCGGCCAACTCATAGAATGCGGCGGCCAGTTGACCGATCTCGTTGTCGGCATGCACCGCGATGGGAGTGGCCTCGGCGCCTTCCTTCATGCGCTGCGCCGCGCCGGTCAGCGCGCGCAGCGGGCGCACGAGACGGCGTCCGGTGAGGATCGAGACGCCGATGGTGAGGGCGAGGACGAGGGACGCCGCGCCGGCGATGCGGGCGGTGCTCGTCGCGGACAGGTCGAAGCCGGGGACGTTGCCTCGGTCGGGGTCGCCGATGAACAACAGCGCCGGTTGGGCGACGTACGAGCTCAGTTGCTCGCGCCGCGCCGTGTTCACGCAGGAGCCGACGGCCTGGTCGCCCGCTCTGTCGGACTCCTTCGGTACGGCCACGGGCCTGGGTGCGTCGACCGGGCCCGGCCGCAGGTCGCTGTGCCAGGTCAGGTCCGGGTTCAACGTGACGGCGGGACGGCTCTGGCGGCTCAGGCAGGCGTTGGTCAGCTTGGTCAGCGCTTCGAGGGCCTTGGCTTCCGTCTTCGTCGCGGCGTCGAGATCGTCGGTGGAGCAGTCGTCCGCGACGACGCGGTCGGCGGGCGCGTCACCCCGGTCGATGCGCGGGCGCCCCGACGGACCCTCCGTCACCTCGACGTTCTGGCCGAGTCGGCCCAGGCACGCCACGACGCGATCCGCCTCGGCCCGCAGTTCACGGCGCTCCGAAGACGGCAGGCGGAAGGGGCCGACGGCCCGTGCGTCGATACGGTCCGTCGCGCTCGATCCGCTGTCCTTGGACAGCGCACTGTCCAAGGACAGCGGATCGACGACCGCCGACGGCCGGTTGGGCAGTTGCGGGCCCGCGCTGCCGGCCGAGTCGGCGAGGGGCTCGCGGGCCTGGGTCGTGACGGCTATGCGGCGGCCGAACCGGGAGGCCAGGTCCTTGACCGTGCCGTCCACGCCGTCCCACCGGGGGTGGGTCGCCGCGTACCCGAGCAGGGCGTCGTAGATGCGCGCGTCGTCCGCCAGGGCCTGGCCCTGTTCCTGCGCGAGAGCTCCCGAGGTGGTCTGGGCGGCGAGCCATGTCGTCGCGGCGACGGAGCAGGCCGCGACCAGCGCGAAGACACCGAGGAAGCGCCCGAGCAGGCTCTTGCGCAAAGGCAAACGCGAGCGCGCCGTGCGGCTACGACGTCGCACGCCGCGCGCCCTTCGCCGGGTCGGTCAGCTTGTAGCCGACGCCGAAGACGGTGAGCAGACGGGCCGGGGTGCGCGGCTCGGGTTCGATCTTCTTGCGCAGGTTCATGATGTGCATGTCCACGGTGCGATCGCTGACGTAGCGGTCGAAGCCGTGCAGCTTCTCGAGGAGCCGCGGCCGGGTGAAGACACGGTCCGGTTCGGCGGCCATGGCGGCGATGACCTGGAACTCCCCGGGCGTGCACTCCACGGGCGTCCCGTCGACGGTCACCTCGTGCCGGTCGGCGTCGACCCGCAGCGCCCCCACGGCGAGAACCCGGCCGGTGTCGGCGGCGGACGTCCCCGCCCGGCCGGTGCGGCGCAGCAGCGTGCGCACACGCGCCATCAGCTCGCGCGGGCTGTACGGCTTGGTCATGTAGTCGTCGGCGCCGAGGTCCAGCCCGAGCAGCAGATCGTCCTCGGTGGACCGGGCGGTGAGCATCAGCACCGGCAGCTCCCGCGCCTCGCCGCGCAGGACCCGTACGACATCGAGCCCGTCGGTGCGCGGCATCATGACATCGAGAATCAGCAGATCGGGCTCGCGCTCCCGCACCCGGTCCAGCGCCGCCCGTCCGTCGCCCACGACGGTGACCGAGTGCCCTTCCCGCTCGAGATAGCGCCGCACCAGCTCGGCCTGCTTCTCGTCGTCCTCCGCGACCATCACCTCAGCACACACGCGGCCGATCGTAGGCGATGCCCACGCGCGCGAGTCCGGACAGCATGCCGGTCCGCCGTGCGCGAGCCCCGGCCACGCGACCGTCCGATCGGGCCGGCCCGGGCTTAGGGAACCCGGGACGCCCTCGGAACGGCGAGCGTCAGCTCCGCCGGGAGGTCTGACCCGTCACCGTCGTGGCGGTCGGGGTCGCGTTCCGACCCTGACGGCCGCGATGTCGTCACGGGTGGTCGCGGGCCAGGACCATCGGCATGGCCTGGGCCTCTACCGGCCGATCAGCGGCAGCACCGGGAAGGGATGGTCCTGCCAGATCAGGCGGGAGGCTTCTTCCGGGTAGGCGGTGACGGCAGGACGGGTGTCGAAGACCTGCACGAGTCGCCGCTCGGTGTCGTGCGCGGACCAGCCCGGGTCGCCGTGGGCGGCGAAGGAGGTCCACGCGGCGCGCATACGGGCGGACAGTTCCTCCGCCTCCGGGGAGGGTGCCTCACCGATCAGCATGGCCGGCTGGCCGCGGTCCAGGTTGCCGAAGACGAGGGGTACGTCGAGACCGTGGCAGGCACCGAGTGCGCCGCCCATGCCCGGGGCGGCCCAGGCCAGCTCGTAGACGTGCGTGCGACCGCCGGCAGCTGCCTGGGCCTGGGCGAGGTGGAGCGACGGCATGCGGAACAGCCAGTCGGAGTGGACCAGTTCGTACAGCTCCTCCGGGCCCGCCGCCGGAAAGGCGTCGCGATACCGGCGCGCGCCGTCCGAACCCGGGGCGAGGAAACGGAGGGCGGCTGCCGCCTGATCCTCGCTCACCTCGCCGAGCAGGCCGGTGATCGCGGTGAACAGACGGTGCTCGTCGCGGGTATGGCCGACGAGGAGGTCGACGTCACGGCCGGCGCCGGCGGACAGGGCCTGCCACGGTGTGACGCGCAGGACGTCGCCGTCGACCACCGGCGACACGGGGATCGTCCGGTACGCGGGCTGCCCCCAGCGCTCCGCCCACTGATCCATCCTGGCGCTGACCGCGTCGCCCGCGGCGGGCAGCCGGTGCGGGGGAACGCCGGACAGGTCGGTCACCGTGGGCCGAAGCCCCAGTTCGGCGGCGCAGGCCGCGGCGATGTCCGAGGCGAGCTCCGGTGAGAAGAAGGTGCCCTGCACGCTCTGTGCGATGGCCCGGCGGAAGAGCCCGGCCGCCCGGTCCATCGCCAGCAGGGCGGCGACCGATCCCCCTCCCGCCGACTGGCCGAAGACCGTGACCCGCTCGGGGTCGCCGCCGAAGGCCCGGATGTTGTCGCGCACCCATTCCAGAGCGGCGACCTGGTCGAGCAGCCCTCGGTTGGGCGGAGCCCCCTCGATCTGCCCGAAGCCCTCGATGCCGACGCGGTGGTTGAACGTCACCACGACGACGTCGCCGTCCCGGGCGAGCCGGGCCCCGTCGTACTCGGGGAGGCCTGACATGCCGAACACGTACGCGCCGCCCTGGATCCAGACCATCACCGGCAGCCCCGCGCCCGGGGTCGGTTCGGGCGACCAGACGTTGACCGTCAGCCAGTCGTCACCCGGTGCCTCCTGCGACAGCGCGTCCATGCCGAAATGCCCGGCCTGCGGAGGCGGCGGACCGTACGAGACGGCCTCCCGGACCCCGCTCCAGCCCCGTACGGGCCGCGGCGCGGCGAAGCGCAGCGCGCCGACCGGGGGCTCGGCGAAGGGGATGCCCCGAAAGACCGCGACCCCCGCCTCACGAGCGCCGCGCACCACCCCGGCCACCGCACGCACCTCGGGCCGGGCTCCCGAGGAATCGGACGACTCGGACGCGGCAACGGTCATCACGACTTCTCCCGGAGGGCAAGGGGCTCGCAGCGAGCGCGGACCCTTCGAATGATCCGCCGCGCCCGGATGCCACGCCACTCATTTACGGATGATTCGGACCGCCGTCGGTGGAGGGGGAGCCGACTGATCACGCATCAACCGACCCCCGGCTCTCTACACTCGGTCATGTGCCTGACAGACGCGGCACGGCACCACTCCCAGGAACCGCACCACACCTCGAAGGGGGCGATCAGCGCATGACCAGGCCTGAGAGCGCGGGGCACGACTACGACGTCGTCATCAGCGGAGCCAGCCTCGCCGGCAGCGCCGCGGCGATCCTGCTGGCGCGACGCGGTGTCCGCGTCGCACTGCTGGAACGCCGCTCGGACCCCAAGGCGTACAAGGTGCTGTGCACCCACTCCCTCACGGCCAACGCCTATCCGATGCTGGACGAACTCGGCCTCGTCCCCGCTCTGGAGAAGGCGGGAGCCGTGCGCAACGAGGCCCGCTGGTACACCCGTTGGGGATGGATCGAACCGAGGGCCGCGCCGGGAGGCCCCGAGCTGCCGTACGCGTACAACGTTCGGCGCAGCACCCTCGATCCGTTGATCAGGTCCCAAGCGGCCCGGACCCCTGGCGTCGATCTGCTCCTCGGGCACCGTGTGACCGGGCTGGTCCAGGAAGCCGGGCGAACGGTCGGAGTGTGCGCGTCGACACCACAGGGCGAGCGTGAGATCCGGGCCCGCCTGGTGGTCGGCGCCGACGGCAAGGAATCGGCGGTGGCGAAGTTCGCCCGGGTGCCTGCCCGCCAGTACGAGAACGGGCGGTTCGGCTATCTCGCGCACTTCCGCGACCTTCCGCTGCACGGCGGGATCGCGCAGGCCTGGTTCCTCGAGCCCGACATGGCGTACGCGTTCCCGAACGACGACGGGGTGACGGTCCTCGCGGTGCTTCCGGACAAGAAGCGGCTGCCGGCCTTCCGGGAGGACCTGGAGGGCAGCTTCCTCGACTTCGTCCGCGCCCTGCCCGATGCGCCGCCCATCGACTCCGCCGAGCGCGTCTCGAAGATCATCGGCTCGGTCGACTACCCGCTGCACAGCCGCAAGCCGACCGCACCGGGCGTCGCCCTCATCGGCGACGCCGCCCTGACCGGCGATCCCCTGTGGGGAGTGGGATGCGGGTGGGCTCTGCAGTCCGCGCAATGGCTGGCGGATGCGGTCGCCTCGGCCGCGACCGGCCGGGGGGACCTCGACAAGTCGCTCGTGGCGTACGCCCGCAGACACCGCCGCCGTCTGCTCGGCCACCAGTACCTGGCCGCCGACTTCGCCAAGACCCGTCCGTTCAATCCCATGGAGCGGCTGATGTTCTCGGCGGCAGCGCGCGATGAATCGCTGGCGCGGCACATGCATCTGTTCGCGTCCCGCCTGATAGGTCCACTGCGCTTCCTGAACCCCATGGCAGTGGCCAAGGCTTCGGCCGTCAACCTCAAGCACCGCGCGGCGGATGCCCCACCCACACGCTGAGCCAAGCCGCCACGCACCGCGGGCAGCTGCACGGCGTCGCCGCGACGCCCGCCTCGGAAGTCCAGGATTCGAGCGGGCTTGTCCATGGGCCTGCAGTCCATGCGGCATCAGTGTGGCCGCATGCCCCCGAGCGACCGCGACGCTGGCCGCGGCGGTCAAGCGCAGGCCCTTCAGGTTGCCGTCGGGGTCGGTGGCACGGGCCTTCAGGGTCAGGAGGGTCCTGCCGACGGTACGGCCCGGGGCGCCGACGACGCGGTCGCCGCCGGGGACGGTCTCACCGTCGGTGGGCTCGTTCGGCGTGCGGTTGTACTCCGCCTCGATGACCGCGGAGTCTCGTTCTCGCTGCCGACGCGGGCCTCGGAGGTGCCGGAGTTGAAGTTGGTGCCGTTGAAGAAGCTCGTGGTCGGGTACGGCTTGTAGGCCACGGTCCAGGCGTCCCAGCCGGGGTTCAGCGGCGGGTCGACGAACAGCGGGTAGCGGACGCCCGCGCGGTCGGCCAGGCCGGTGGCGGCGAAGCCGAGCCCCAGGCGGGCGGCCTGCACCATGCGCCCCCATGCGGGAGGCCCGGATGAGATCTAGGGTTGGAAGGGAATCCCGACGCCCGCGGACGTCCGTTCCTGCCGCCTCACTCCTCCCCTCGGGCTCGAAACACACCAGGAGGGCATGCGTCATGTCCACTGCATCTGAAACCCCTGTCCTGGACACCCTCGCTGCCATGACGGTCGACTCGATCGAACGGTGCGGGCTGACCCCGGACATGCTCATGCTCACGCGCATCGCGGCACTCGCTGCCTCGGATGCACCGCCGATCTCGTACGTGGCTCATATCGACCCCGCCCTCAAGACCGGCATGACCGCCGAGCAGCTGCAGGACGTCCTGGTCGCCATCGCCCCCATCGTGGGGACCGCCCGCGTCATGACGGCAGCAGGCAACATCGCCGCGGCACTCGGCATCGCGATCGCCGTCGCAGACGCCGAGATCGAGGCCGAGGGCTGAGGGCAGACGCCCAAACGAGGCTTCTGTCGCCTGGCCCCGGTGCTGGACAGTCCAACGGCCGCGGGGCCAGGTAGAGGAGGGCCTTCGATGCCTCAGAACGCGACCACGGCGATGCGCGCGGCACCCCACGCCACGCCCGAGGAACGGGCTGCCCTCGGCAAGGAGGCCCGGCGCCGCTCGCCGCGATCCGGCCACGCCGAGTACAAGCCGTCGCCCCACAGGCCGGACCCGCTGACGATTCTGGAAGCCCAGTCCGCGGCACGGGTGCCCGAACTCGTCCCGATCCGATACGGCCGGATGACGGAGTCCCCGTTCCGCTTCTACCGGGGCGCCGCCGCGATCATGGCCTCCGACCTGGCCGGCACCCCGAACTCGGGACTCACGGCCCAGCTGTGCGGGGACGCGCACATGCTGAACTTCCGTCTGCTCGCCTCGCCGGAGAGGCAGTTGATGTTCGACATCAACGACTTCGACGAGACACTGCCGGGCCCCTGGGAGTGGGACGTCAAGCGGCTGTCGGCGAGTTTCGTCATCGCGGGCCGGGCGAACGGCTTCGACGACACCGAGCGTGCCCGCATCGTCGGCTCCACGGTCCGTTCGTATCGCGAGGCGATGATCCGCTTCGCAGGTATGCGCACCATCGACGTCTGGTACGCGAAGATCGACGCGGACCGCCTTGAGGCCCTGGCCACGGACCGGCTCCACAAGCGCGGTCAGAAGAACCTGGCCCGCGCCATGGCGAAGGCCCGCACTCGCGACAGTCTGCAGGCTTTCGCCAAGGTCACCGAGACGGTCGACGGCCGGCCCATGATCGCGGCGGATCCCCCGCTGCTCGTCCCGATCAGCGACATGCTTCCGGACGCGGAGCGCAGCGCGCTCGAGCGCCAGTTCCGCGGCCTGATCGAGCGGTACGGCCGTACTCTGGCTTCCGACCGGCGCACGCTCCTGGAGGACTACCGGCTGGCCGATGTCGCTCGCAAGGTGGTCGGCGTCGGCAGCGTCGGCACCCGCTGCTGGATCTTCCTGCTCCTCGGCCGGGACGACCAGGACCCGCTCTTCCTCCAGGCCAAGGAGGCCGACGCCTCGGTGCTCGCCGAACACGTCGGTGCGAGCACGTACAGCAACCAGGGCGAGCGGGTGGTCTCCGGCCAGCGGTTGATGCAGGCAGCGAGCGACATCTTCCTCGGCTGGGAGCGGGTGGACGGCATCGACGGCAAGCAGCGCGACTTCTACGTCCGTCAGTTGCGCGACTGGAAGGGCATCGCGATGCCGGAGAGGATGCGGCCGAAGGACATGGAGGCGTTCGGCGAACTGTGCGGCGTCACGCTGGCTCGTGCGCACGCGCGGTCCGGCGACCGGATCGCGATCGCCGCGTATCTGGGCCGCGGAGACTCGTTCGACCGAGCGGTCGCAGCGTTCGCGGAGGCATACGCCACCCAGAACGAGCGTGACCACCAGGCCCTGGTCGACGCGGTGCGCGCGGGCCGGCTGCCCGCGGAGGAGCTGCCGGCGGCTTGACCCGGGGGAGGCGCCCGGGAGTCTCGCCGACGCAGGGCGACGAGATCGCCGGAGGCCCAGCCCGACCAAGGACCGCCGCACCTGTTCCTTGCTTGCGCCGACCCGCCCGCTCGACTTCGTCGAAGTCTCCCTATCCGCACCTGCGGCGGTGATACGCGAACGTCAGTGCCAGGAGGAGGGGGCCCCACAAGGTGAACAGGCCGCTGACCGTCATCGCCAGCACGTCCCAGCCCTCGGCGTACGGGAAGCCGTCGGCACCGCCGAGGCGGAAGGCCCCGAACGCCCAGTGGACCATCAGGGCGGTGAAGACGAGGCCGCTGATCGTCGCGGGGAGGATCGCCGCGAAGGGCGGAATGCGTCTGCCGCCCAGTCGGGGGACCCAGGTGGGAACGACCTCTCCCCACCGGCGGACCAGGCCGAAGCTGAGCAGTGCGAATGCCTCGGACAGAACGCTGAGTCCGACGACATAGGGAATGTTCCACGGTGATGGGGGCAGGACCTCCCCGCCCATGCCGTGGCCGAAGGCGATGGGCAGACGCCACAGACAGACAGGCAGCGCGACCAAAGGCATCGCGTGGGCCGCGCGGGCGGCCCACCGGGGAACGGGCCGTTCTGTCGATGTCGTGTCGCTGTGCGCCGTGTGGGTTGTCATGCCCTCACTGTGTCCGGGCAGCCCACGCGCCGGGATCAACTCCGCGGACGATCCGCCTCCGCCGGAAGGGCGAGGAAGGCGGAGCGGAAGTCCGACCCCGTCGCTGCCGCCTCGTATCTGCCGGGCGTCCAGCGGTTGGTCGGTCGCGGGAGGAGAACCGGTTCGAGCAGGGGACCATGCATGCCGGCTGTTCCGGCCGGGTGGGACATGCCGCCTCTGGCGTAATCCGCTGGTTGGGCCGGTTGGCGGTGTCAGGCTGTACGGGTTGATCACTGTCGCGCGAGGAGCCCTGTGCGTACGGGGCGTGTGGGCGTTTCCGGCTCCGCGCAAGGGCCCGTCGAATTCCCATGCCGCGACACGAAGGGGTGCAGCACCGATGTCCGAAGGCGGGCGAAAGCCGGGCAAGTTCGGGGTGGACCGGTCGGAGGGGTTTGGTGAGCGGTTGCTGGGTCTGCTGCTGGACCGGGCCCACGAGATGCCGCCGCAGTTGATCGCCCCGCTCGTTGCGGAAGAGGTGGCCCGGGTCGGTGGCCGGGACGTCTCGATCCTCTTGCAGGACTACGAGCAGATGTTGTTGGTGCCGCTGCCGGGCCGGGGGCTGATGGTCGGTCACCCCGAACCCGTCGAGGACTCACCCGCAGGCGAGGCGTTCCTGAGCCGCAGAACGGTGGAGGTACCGCAGGACGGCACGGTGCGGATGTATCTGCCGCTGCTGGATGGCAGTGACCAGGTCGGGGCGATGGCCGTCACCCTGGACAGCGTCGACGACGACGACCGGCGGCTGCTGCGCAGACTCGCCGGGCTGGTCGCAGACATGATCGTCACCAAGGACGCCTACACCGACCTGTTCTTCCAGGCCCGACGCAGAGCCCCGATGAGCGTGGCCGCAGAGATCCAGTGGTCGTTGCTGCCTCCGCTGTCGATGACTGTTCCGCAGGTTGAGGTGGCCGGAATCCTGGAGCCCGCGTACGACGTGGCCGGCGACAGTTTCGACTACGCCCTCAACGGCGAAGTCCTTCATGTGGCCATGATCGACGCGATGGGCCACGGCCTGGACGCGGCGACCATGGCGACGGTGGCGATCGGCGCCTACCGTCACGCGCGACGGGCCGACACCGGTCTGCGCCAGGTGTATGCGTTCATGGACAGGGCCATCAATGAGCAGTTCGGCCACGACCACTTCGTCACCGCCCAGATGATGTGTCTGAACATCACTACGGGCCTACTGCAATGGGTCAATGCCGGCCACCCGGCACCGCTGCTGATCCGTGGCCGCGCCGTGGTGGACCGGTTGGAGAGCCCGACCACGTTGCCGGTCGGCTTCGGCGGTGAGGAGCCGGTTGTCAGCGAGCGGATGCTGCAGCCCGAGGACCGGCTGCTGTGTTTCACCGATGGCCTGATCGAAGAGCATCAACCCGGTGGGCAAGAGTTCGGTGAGGACCAACTCATCGAGCTGACCAACCGAGCCATCCGGGACCACACGGCGGTGCGGCCGGTGGTGCGCGCGCTCTCCCACGCCCTGAAACAGGAACGAGGCGGCGTCACCAGCGACGACGCGACCATCTTCCTCATCGAGTGGCGCGGCGGCGACGCCGATCATCTCGCCACCCTCGATTGAGCCGACAGCCACCGCCGCTGCGGTACTGGCCCGATGGCGTCTGCTTCGTCCAGCCGGCAGGCATCCACCGGTCTCCCGGCTCGAGGTGACGGAGGGGGCGGGTGTGGGAGCGGAGGTCTGCGCGTACGGCATAGCGGTGGTGATCGCTCCCCGGAGGGGAATGCGAAACGCGCCGATTGAGGGTTTACAAGACATTTGCGAGCATAGGGTGTTCAGGTGGTCACTGATACCCCGTCATCCGCGCCTCCGCCCTCCGCTCCCGGCACCCCGCTCCGTGTCCTGCTGCCGCAGATCCTGCCCGCGCTCGTGGTCGGGGTCGTGTCGGGCCTGCTCTACATCGGGATCAGTGAGCTGTCCGAGCAGCTCAAGAACGTGGTGTGGGACACCCTCCCGGACGCGTTGGGCATCGGCGGCTACTCCTCTCTCTGGATGATCGTCGTGCTGACGGCGACCGGTATCGCGGTGGGGCTGGTCGTCTGGAAGGTTCCAGGGCATGCGGGCCCCGACCCTGCCTCCACCGGGCTCGAAGGCCCTCCGCTGGCCCCGTCGGTCGTCCCCGGTCTGCTGGTGGCGAGCACGCTCGCGCTGGCAGGCGGGGTCAGCCTCGGCCCGGAGAACCCGATCATCGCGGCCAACATCGCGCTCCTTTACTGGCTCGGCCGCAAGGTGGTGCCTGCCGCGCCCGGAGCGCTGTGGGTCGTGCTCGCCACTTCCGCCACCATCGGCGCCCTCTTCGGCACCCCGGTGGCCGCGGCCCTGGTCATTTCCGAGGCCCTCACCCACCAGCCGGCCGGCCGGGGCTCGCTGTGGGACCGGCTCTTCGCGCCACTGGTCGCCGCCGGGGCGGGGGCGATGATCACGTCGCTGCTCACGGACTTCACCTTCAACCTGTCGCTGCCCGAGGTAACCGACCCCGGATGGGGCGACCTGCTCGCGGCGATGGTCGTGGCCACCGCCGCGGCCCTGTTCGGCCTCCTCTCCTGCTACTGCTTCCCCTACATCCACAGCGCCTTCCGGCGGCTGCGCCACCCGATGCTGATGCTGCCCCTCGGCGGCCTGATCCTCGGCCTCCTCGGCGCGCTCGGGGGGCCTTTGACGCTCTTCAAGGGCTTGGAGCAGATCAAGGAACTCACCTCGAACCTCGGCGGCTGGTCCTCCGGTGACCTGGCGAAAATGGCAGCCGTCAAGCTCGCCGCCCTGTTGATCGCCGCCTCCTGCGGCTTCCGGGGCGGCAGGATCTTCCCCGCCGTGTTCGTCGGCGTCGCCTTCGGTCTGCTCGCCCAGGCGCTCGTGCCGGAGATCCCTCCGGCCGTCGCCGTCTCCTCCGGCGTGCTCGGCGTGCTTCTCGCGACCACCAGGCTGGGTTGGGTGAGCCTCTTCACCGCCGCCGTCCTCGCCCCTCAGCCCTCGATGTTCGCCGTGCTCTGTCTCGCTTCCTTGCCCGCCTGGCTGGTCGTCACCGGCCGTCCCCGGCTCGAACTGGACGAGTCCGGCGCTTCCCAGCACTGAACGTCCGGACGTTGTTGACCGCATGCCAACGCCTTCACCGCGACCGTGGCGAGCGTGTCCGGGACGAGCGGCCATGACGTTCGGCGTAGACCGCCCGGCTCCGCTGAAGCACCGGGCGGTGAAGGCACCTTGTGATCCCGACCTCGGAGCGAGGTGACCACCTCGCCGAACACCTTCCGTGGACCGGTCGTCCCGCCGCGCCGCCACCGCGAGACGCCGAATCTGCGATGTCCGGTCGAATGCCCGGGCCCTCGTCCGTCAGCTGTGCGGTACGACGGCCACGGGGCAGGAGGCGTGGTGAATGAGGGCGTGGGTGACCGAACCGATGTGAGAGCCCTTGGCCGCCCTGCGTCGGCCGACGACCACGAGACCCGCGTCGTGTGCGGCTTCGACGAGGTGCTCGGCCGCCCGCCCCGGAGCGGATACTTCGGACACCTCCACCGCCGGGAACCTGTCGCGGAAGGGGCGCACCGCGTGTGAGAGCGCCGATGCCATGTCGGCGTCCTCGGCCGACGTGTGGCGTTGAGCGAACGGGGCGTGCCACGTGTGCACGATCTCCAACAGCACGCCATGCCGCCCGGCGAAGTCGAAGGCGAACTCCAGGAGCTCGTCCTTCACTTCGGTCACGTCGAGACCGAGGACCACCTTCCGGTGGCCCCTCTCATCGGTGGCTCCGGACCCGCTCTCCCCATCTCCAGGACGCACGAGAACCACCGGACGCTTCGAGTCCGCGACAACCTCCTGACCCACGGAACCCACGATGAAACCGCGGACGCTACCAAGCCCATGAGAGCCCACGACCAGCAAGTCCGCCTCCGCCGCGGCAGCCAACAGCACACTGTTGGGGGCATCCTCGATTTCGTCGGCGGTCATCGCGAGGTCTGGCTGCCGGTCCCGGACACGCTGCTCGGTCGCAGCGAGTACACCTTCCGCCTCGCCGGCGCGATCCTCGTGCGACACCTTCATGGCCGCCAACTGGTGCTGCGCCCACCGCGTGGCGTACACCAGCCGCAGACCGGTGCCGCGCAGCGCCGCCTCATCGGCGGCCCAGTCCAATGCCGCCACACTTCCCTCGGAGCCATCCACTCCCACGGTGATAGGTCGTGACATGCCGCTCTCCTCGCTTCGGGGCTGTCGTCAACGGGCCATCACATGGGCCGCCCATGAGCACCCACGCCCGAGACACCTGGTCACGAAGCTACCGAGTCGCTGAAATGCTGTGGTGCACCGCGTTCGGTGGCGCTACCGAAGTGCCCCATCTGGCCGACGACGCCGAGACGGCGGCGGGTACGTCGTCTTCCTGCACCGGACACCACGCGTAGGGCGTCCTTGGGGCTCTTCGGCAGCGGGAGGGTTGACCAAACGGGTGGACAGCGGAGACAGCCGTGCGGTCTCGCAGATTGCGCACGGAGTGGGGCGCCAGGGGGTACTCGTGATCGGTGGTCCCCTCCCCTCTGGACAGAACCCTGGTCCCGCGCATGGACCGATCCGAGATCAGGGCTTGCGGGTCGGAACGACGTTCTCCAGTGGCTCTTCGGCGAGGTGGTGCAGGATCTGGGTGCGGATCAGCCGGAGTGCCCGCGGCAGAAAGGCCGAGCTGTTGCCTCCGACGTGAGGACTGATGAGTGTGTGGGGTGCATGCCACAGCGGATGGCCGGGCGGGAGAGGCTCTGGGTCGGTGACGTCCAGGGCGGCATGCAGTCTGCCGGCCATGAGTTCGGCGAGCAGCGCGTCGGTATCCACGACGGCGCCTCTGGAGACGTTCACCAGCAGGGATCGATCCGGCATGAGGGCGAGGAAGCGCGCGTCGACCAGGCCGCGTGTCTCTTCGGTCAGGGGGACCGTGAGGATCACGACGTCGGCCTGGGGCAAGAGTTCGGGTAGCTCGTCGAGCGGGTGGACGGGGCCGCGCGGGGCTGAACGGGCTCTGCGGGCGACTCGCAGGAATGCGCACTCGAAGGGGGCGATCCGGTCCTCGATCGCGGCGGCGATGGAGCCGTAACCGACGAGCATGACCGTACGGTCGGCCAGCGAGGGACGGTAGCCGGTCCGCCACTCCTCGACGTCCTGGCCACGCACGAAGTCGGGGATGCCCCGGAGTGACGCGAGAGCGAGCGACACGGCCAGTTCGGCGGTGCTGGTGTCATGAACACCCCTGGCGTTGCAGAGTGTGACACCGGTGGGAACGAATGTCGCGAGATCGTCGACGCCGGCCGAGAGGGACTGGACGACTCTCAGCCGCGGCGCGCTCGCGAGGATGGGTACGGCAGCATCCGTGCGGCCGTAGGGGATGACAAAGAATTCCACCGCTGCGAGGCTCTCCGCGTCCGGCGGGCCGCTGCCTCCGTCCCACACCGTGACGGGCAGATCAAGGGGCAAGCCGCCCACATCTGATGCCGGATACGGCAACAGGAACCGGGCGGCGCTCTGATCAGCGGGACGGTCCAAGGAACTCACGGGCTGAACCT
This sequence comes from Streptomyces sp. NPDC059567, assembly GCF_042735655.1. Classification (NCBI taxonomy): domain Bacteria; kingdom Bacillati; phylum Actinomycetota; class Actinomycetes; order Kitasatosporales; family Streptomycetaceae; genus Streptomyces; species Streptomyces sp. NPDC059567. The sequence goes on from NZ_JBHWBS010000057.1 coordinate 16,213, forward strand.
AGACCATTCGCCACAAATGATCGGTGCGGACTCGACCGTCATCGTCCGCTGAGTTTCCGTTCGGTGGAACTCGGTGGAACTCGGTGGGTCGGTCGTGGGGGCGCACCCCGTGCGACGCGGTGAAGTCAGGCCTGCCGCGAGGATTCGTCAATGGTTCGAACCAAGGTGGTTCTGGGGGGTTGACCTGTGAGAGAAGGGTGACCTACCGTCACGGCACTGTTCACATACAAGAACTGCGCGTTGCATCCTGAACATGGCCGATACGGCCTGGCCGACCTCTCACAGCATCCATCCATCCATTGGTCCCTGCGGAACGCGTCGCAGGTGGTGAAAGGAATCGATCGTGCACAGACGAAAGCATCATGGTCGAAGGCGAAGTGGCGCTCGCTCCGCAGCCCTCGCCGGGGTCGTCTCGCTGATGGCGGCCACCCTCACCGCACTGGTCGGAGGTGGCGAGGTCGCGGCCGCGCCTGCAGACAGCTCGTACAGCCTGGTGAACGCGAACAGCGGACTGTGTCTGGAGATGCCCGGCGCGGGCACGGCGGACGGAACCCAGCTCGCGCAGGCCGGCTGCGACGGAGCAGCCGACCAGACCTGGCGGCTCACCGCGACCGGCGGCGGTTACACGCTCGCCGCGGTACACAGCGGCAAGTGCGCCGGAATCCGTGACGGCTCCACCAGCGCCGGCAAGGCCGTGGAGCAGCGGAGCTGCAACGGCACCGCCACCCAACTGTGGACGCTCGCGTCGGTGAGCGGCGACACCTACCAGGTCGTCAACAGCAATGGCGGGAAGTGCCTGAACGTCAAGGACAGCTCCACCGCGGCGGGCGCCCCGGTCCAGCAGAACTCCTGCGACTCGGCGATCAGCAAGCGCTGGACCCTCACCGCCGCCGGATCGACACCGCCTTCGACGACGCCCACTCCCACCCCGACCCCGACGCCGCCTGCAGGGGGCGCCCCGCCCGCATGGCCCACCGCCGGCGGAAGCCAACCCGTCACCGAGACCATCGCGGTGTCGGGCACCTACGACGGCGGCCTCAAGCGCCTGTACGGGAGCGGACCGCTCGGCAGCGATGACCAGTCCGAGGACCTGCCCGCCCTCATAGAGCTGGAGGACGGCGCCGTTCTGCAGAACGTCATCCTCGGAGCGCCGGCCGCCGACGGTGTGCACTGCAAGGGCGCATGCACACTGAAGAACGTCTGGTGGGAAGACGTGGGCGAGGACGCCGCGACCTTCCTCGGCAGCTCCGCCTCGCTCGTCCGCACGGTCGACGGCGGCGGCGCCAAGCTGGCGGAGGACAAGGTCTTCCAGCACAACGGCGCCGGCACCGTGATCATCAAGAACTTCCAGGTGCAGGACTTCGGCAAGCTCTACCGCGCCTGCGGCAACTGCTCCACGCAGTACGCGCGACACGTACAGCTGCAGAACGTCTGGATCACCACACCCGGTGACGCCGTCGTGGGCATCAATTCCAACTACGGCGACACGGCACGGTTCTCCGGGATCACCATCTACGACGACGCCGACCGCGACATCGACATCTGCACCCGCTACCAGGGGGTGACCAGCGGCGAACCGGTGAAGACCGGCAGCGGCCCGGACTCCACCCACTGCATCTACGCCACCACCGACATCACCTACGTGGACTGACCACTCGGCCGGGGGACCCCCGTGGGTGGACCCGGGGGTCCCTACGCGGGAGTGGCGACACCCGCCCCTGGGCGTCGCGCTGTGCCGGGTGTCAGCGGTACGGGAGGGAATGGGGGATGCGCCTCGCGGAAGGGCGATCTCGGCGTCGCCGAGGGGGGACGGTGCCGTCGAAGGCCATGGAGAGCGTGCCGTGGGCGAAGGCGTCGTCCTGGCCGGCGGAACGTACGAAGTCCAGGTCGATGTGAACGGGTTTGTGGTCACCGGACGCGCCGGGGAACAACGCCGGGTGGTGCTCAGTCCACGACCTCGGCTCAGTCGGTTACACCGGTCGCGTCAGACACGTCCGCGAAGGATCCGTGGCGGCCGGCGCCTCCCGCGAACCTGTCGGCGCCGGTCTGGGTCTCACCCGCGGTCAGCGGGACCATGCCGTGCCGGTACTCGACGGCCAGGGCGTCCGCCTCGCTCAGGCCGTGTCCCTCGCGTACGGAGAGCCGATCGTGGCGCAGGCACAGCTGGGGGAAGGCGGCGATCTCGCGCGCGAGTCGCTCCGCTGCCGCGCGCGAGTCGCCCACCGGGACGAGCCGGTTGGCGAGCCCGATGTCGTACGCCTCGACGGCCGGGACGGGCCGGCCCGTGAGGATCAGGTCCATGGCGCGGCTCTCGCCGATCAGGCGTGGCAGCCGCACCGTGCCTCCGTCGATCAGCGGCACGCCCCAACGGCGGCAGAAGACGCCGAAGACGGCGTCCTCCTCGGCGACCCGCAGATCGCACCAGAGCGCCAGCTCGAGTCCGCCGGCCACCGCGTGTCCGGCGATCGCGGCGATCACGGGCTTGCTCAGCCGCATCCGGGTGGGGCCCATCGGTCCGTCGCCCTCGGCCACCACCTTGTTGCCGCGCTCGGTGCCGACGGCCTTGAGGTCGGCGCCGGCGCAGAAGGTGCCACCCTCGCCCCACAGCACGGCAACGCCCGCGTCCGGGTCGGATTCGAACTCCCGGAAGGCGTCGGCGAGCCGGGCTGCGGTCGGGCCGTCGACGGCGTTGCGGGCCTCGGGCCGGCTGAGGATCACCGTCCACACGGGGCCCTCGCGCTCGATCCGGACAGGGGACCTATTCATTGCTCTCCCTTCCACATGGGTTCACGCGGGCCCGGCGGGGAACCTTTCCGGCCGGGACATGTGCCCGACCGGTCGTCGGCTTCGTCGACCTCGCGCAGGTCGGGCTTCGGTCTTCGAGACGAATGTCGGAACGTCCCGCGAAGCGCACGGAGTCTCCTTGGACATGGGCAGCGGCAGGCACGGGAGGCACGCTAGACCCGGAACATACAGTCCGTCTAGACGGTATGTGGGGCGATCTTCCGTACCGTACGCTCGCCCCATGCCCTCTGCTCGACCTCGACGCACCCAGCGGGAACGCCGGGAGGAGACCCGACAGCGACTCCTCGACGCCACCATCGACTGCCTGGTCGAGTACGGCTTCGCCCACACCACCACCCAGCGCGTACAGGAGCGGGCAGGGGTCTCGCGGGGTGCCCTGCTGTATCACTTCGCCTCCAAGGCCGACCTGCTGGCCGCCGCCACCCACCACGTCGCCGAACTCCGCCTCGCGCACATCCGCGCCGAGACGAGTTCCGGCGCACCGAGCCCGGAGCAGGGGCTGGCCCTGCTCCGTGCCGCCATGTCCGGCCCGCACTTCCTTGCCGGCCTGGAGCTGTGGCTGGCCGCCCGCACCGACGCCGACCTCAAGGCGGCCCTGCTGCCCGCGGAACGAGAGGTGGGTGCGGCCCAACGTGCCGTGATCTCCGACATCCTCGGGCCGGACGTCACGGCCCGCGAGGACTTCGCCCTGGTCTGCGAATCGCTCCTCGTGCTCCACCGAGGCCTCGCGCTCACCAGCGTGCTGCGCGAGGACCCGGCCTTCGAGGACGAACTGCTCCGCCTGTGGGCCCAGCGCTTTCTGGGCAGCGCTCAGCCCTGAGCCCGATGCGCACCGGCCACCGGAACGCGGTGACCGGTGCGCATGGGTGGCATGTGCGGGCGAATGGTTGACGACTCTAGAGCCAGTCCCGTCGCTTGAAAATCACGTACAAACTGACGCAAACGACCCCCATCAAGCCGACCGCGAAGGGGTATCCGAAGCTCCAGCCCAACTCGGGCATGGAATCGAAGTTCATGCCGTAGATGGTTCCAACGAGTGTGGGTGCGAAGAGAATTGCGGCCCAGGCGGAGATCTTCTTGATCTCCTCGTTCTGTTCGAAGCCCGCCTCCGCCAGTGCTCGCATCTCCGCGTTCTGTTGCTGCGTCACCAAGGTCGCGTTCACCGTCAGGATCTCCGTCAGGGCCTGGCGGAAGCCGTCCACGCGCTCGCTGGTGTGGGTGACGTGGTCGGCCACGTCGCGGAGGTAGCGCTGGAGTTCCTCGTCCGTGCCGTATTTGGCGAAGCCCGCCATCAGGCCGTGCAGCATGCCGACGAGGGGGCGGGTCGCTCGTTGGAACTCGACCATCTCCCGGGAGAGTTCGTAGATGCGGCGGGAGACCGCCGGGTCACCGCCGAACACCTCGGTCTCGATCTCGTCGATGTCGTTCTGGACGCCCGCGACCACCGGAGCGTAGCCGTCGACCACCGCGTCGAGGATCGCGTACAGGACCGCCTCCGGGCCCAGTGCCAGGAGGTCGGGGTTCTCCTCCATGCGGTGGCGGACCGCCGAGAGGTCCGGGGCCGCGCCGTGGCGGACCGTGATCACGAAGTCCTGGCCCACGAAGACATGCAGTTCGCCGAAGTCCACCTCCTCCTGGGCGTCCAGATAGCGCGCCGCGCGGAGCACGACGAAGAGGGTGTCGCCGTAACGCTCCAGCTTCGGGCGCTGGTGCGCCTCCAGGGCGTCCTCCACCGCCAGCTCGTGCAGGTCGAACTCGCCCGCCAGCGAATGGAGTTCGGACTCCGTCGGGCGCTGCAGGCCGATCCAGGCCATGCCGTCGGGGTACTCCCGCAGCCGACGGAACGTCTCGGCCAGCGTTGCGGGGGAGGCGACCCGGCGGCCATCCCGGTAGAGGGTCGCCTGCACCACGCTCGGCCGATCGGCGGTTACGGACTCGGGCCCGGTCGGCTGCGGCTCCGGCGGCGTGGCCGGCGGCTCTGGCTGGCGGCGCCAGGCTGCGCGAGGGCGGCGCTCCGACATCGGGGGGTCCCTCTCCGTGTTCATGATCGGGTCCAGGGTCTCCGGGCAGGATATATGCGGCGCATTGCCGCAGCGCGGCGGCGCCCGGCATACGGGTCCGGCATTGCGGACCGTAGCTGTCCGCAAGTCTGGGTAGCGTGCTCCACATGGCTTCCACGACGACGAACCCGGTCCTCTCCACCCGCGCTCTGGGCCGTGCCACGCTGGCCCGCCAGCTCCTGCTGGCCCCCGCCGCGATGTCCGCCGAGGACGCCGTCTCGCACCTCCTCGGCCTCCAGGCCCAGAACACCAAGCCGCCGTACTACGCGCTCGCCGCCCGCCTCGACGGCTTCCGGCCCGAGGAGCTATCCGAGCTCATGGAGTCCCGCCGGGTCGCCCGCATCGTCACCATGCGCTCCACCATCCACACCCACACCGCCGCCGACGTGTTCACCCTGCGGCCCCTGGTCCAGCCCGCCCGCGACCGCGAGATCGGCATCTTCCGCAAGGGCCTCGTCGGCGTCGACCTCGACCGGCTCGCCGCCCTCTCCCGCGAGTTCGTCGAGGAGCGGCCCCGTACCCCGAAGGAGATCCGCGAAGCCCTCCTCGTCGAGTGGCCGGACGCCGACCCCCAGTCCCTCGGCATCGCCGCCCGCTGTCGGTTGCCCCTCGTCCAGGTCACCCCGCGCGGCCTGTGGTGCAGGAGCGGGCAGGTCTGCCTGACCACCGCCGAGACCTGGCTCGGCCGCCCCGCCGAAGCCGGACCGGCCGAAGCCGGACCCGCCGAAGCCGACCCCTCCAAGGCCATCCCCTCCAATGCCGTCGCCGCCGAAGCCGAGCCCACCCCCGACGAGACCGTCCTGCGCTACCTCGCCGCCTTCGGCCCCGCCTCCGTCAAGGACATGCAGACCTGGTGCGGCCTCACCCGCCTCCGCGACGCCTTCGAGCGGCTGCGGCCCGGGCTCGTCACCTTCCAGGACGAGCACGGCGTCGAACTCTTCGACCTGCCCGACGCCCCGCGCCCCGACGAGGACACCCCGGCCCCGCCGCGCTTCCTCCCCGAGTTCGACAACCTGCTCCTGTCGCACGCCGACCGCAGCCGCGTCGTCGCCGCCGAGGCCCGCAACCGCACCTGGAAGGGCAATCAGGCGTACTGCGTCTTCCTCCTCGACGGGCTCCTCGCCGGCCTCTGGCGACTGGAGGAGACCAAGGAGCGCACCACGATGACCGTCCAGCCCTTCGGCCGTCCGACCAAGGCCCAGCGCGTCGAGCTGGCGGAGGAGGCCGAGCGGATGCTGGGGGTGATGGCTCAGCCGGGTGTTCCGTACGAGGTGACCTTCGGGATCGTCGACGAATGAGCCACCGTCCGCCGGCTACGGCAGCACCCCCGCCCTCCTCGCCGCCACCACCGCCTCCAGGCGCGTGTGCGCGCCCAGCTTCCGCATCGCCGAGCGCAGGTATCCCTTCACCGTCTCCGGCCGGAGCCCCAGCCGTGCCGCCGCGCCCGCGTTCGTCGCGCCCTGGGCCACCGCCGCCAGTACGTCCAGCTCGCGCGGCGTCAGCGTCACACCGGGCGTCCCGCCCGGCGCCGTGGACGCCGATTCCAGGCGGCCGCACACCGCCAGCAGCCGCTCCCTGAGCTCCGGGTCCTCGATCCGCGGCGCCAGCTCCCGCAGCTCGCCGTGCGCCTGCCGGACCTCCTCCCAGGAGGGCCCCGAGACCGGCCCGGAGGGCACCGCCGACAGGAGCTCCCGCACCTCGTCCCGTACCGCCAGCGCCTGCTCCAGGTCCCGGGCCGCCGCCACCGCCGCGTCCGCGACGCGCTCGCCCAGCGGCAGCGAGTCCCGCAGCGCCCCGTACAGCACGCCCCGCACCTTGCGCCGTACGACGACGGGCACCGCGATCACCGAACGCAGGCCCTCCGCCGACACGGGAACGTCGTACTCGTGCGTGATGTGCCGCGCCGACGCGTAGTCGACGACGGCGCACGGCCGCGCCAGCGCCAGGCACTTCCCGCCCAGGCCGCTGCCCGCGGAGATCGCGAGTCCGTGCAGGGCGGGCGTGACGGCGCCGTTCAGCTCCGAGATCCGCAACGGCCTGCCCTCGTGCAGCAGCCCGCCGAAGACCACCTGGAGTCCGGTGGCGCGGCGCAGCCGCGCCAGAGCTCCGCGCATCTCGACCGCTTCCATCCGCTCGGACACGCGACCACTCCTTCACCCCCGAACGGGGGTAGTGAGACCCGGGTCACTGATTACACGATGTCCGTGACCGGTCCCGCAACGAGGAGGACACATGACGGCTACCACCGCGACGGAGAGGTTCCGGGCCGCCCGCGACTTCCTGCTCCAGCACCGCGAGGACTACGGGACGGCCTACGAGGGCTTCGCCTGGCCCCGCCCGGAGCGGTTCAACTGGGCCCTGGAGTGGTTCGACGTCATCGCGGCCGGCAACGAGCGGACCGCCCTCCACATCGTCGAGGAGGACGGCACCGAGACGAAGGTCGGCTTCGCCGAGATGTCCGCCCGCTCCGACCGGGCCGCCAACTGGCTGCGCGCCCGAGGCGTTCGGGCCGGCGACCGGATCATCGTCATGCTCGGCAACCAGGCAGAGCTGTGGGAGACCGCGCTCGCCGCCATGAAGCTGCGCGCCGTCGTCATCCCGGCCACCCCGCTGCTCGGCCCCGCCGACCTGCGGGACCGCGTCGAGCGGGGCCGGGCAGCGCATGTGATCGTGCGCGCCGAGGACACCGCCAAGTTCGAGGACGTGCCGGGGGAGTACACCAGGATCGTCGTCGGGGGCGAGCGCGCGGGCTGGCTCTCGTACGAGGAGGCGTACGACGCGTCCGCCACCTTCGAGCCGGACGGCGTCACCCACGCCGACGACCCGCTGATGCTGTACTTCACCTCCGGTACGACCGCCCGGCCCAAGCTCGTCGAGCACACCCACATCTCGTACCCCATCGGCCATCTGGCCACCATGTACTGGATCGGTCTCAAGCCCGGCGACGTGCATCTGAACATCTCCTCGCCGGGCTGGGCGAAGCACGCCTGGTCCAACCTCTTCGCCCCGTGGAACGCCGAGGCGACGGTCTTCATCCACAACTACGGCCGCTTCGACCCGGCGCGTCTGATGAAGGAGATGGAGCGCAACGGCGTCACCAGCTTCTGTGCTCCGCCGACCGTCTGGCGGATGCTGATCCAGGCAGACCTGACCCAGCTGAAGAACCCGCCGCGCGAGGTCGTCGCGGCCGGCGAGCCGCTCAACCCCGAGGTCATCGAGTCCGTGCGGCGGGCCTGGGGCGTGACCATCCGGGACGGCTTCGGCCAGACCGAGACCGCCGTCCAGGTCTCCAACAGTCCCGGCCAGCACCTCAAGGAGGGCTCCATGGGGCGGCCGAGCCCCGGCTTCAGGGTGACGCTGGTCGATCCCGTCAGCGGGCGGGCGGACGTCGAGGAGGGCGAGATCTGTCTCGACCTGTCCACCGATCCGGTGGGTCTGATGACCGGCTACCACGGCGACCCGGAGCGCACGGCCGAGGCGATGGCCGGCGGCTACTACCGCACCGGCGACATCGGCTCCCGCGACGCCGAGGGCTACATCACCTACATCGGGCGCGCCGACGACGTCTTCAAGGCATCCGACTACAAGATCTCGCCGTTCGAGCTGGAGAGCGCGCTCCTGGAGCACGAGGCGGTGGCCGAGGCGGCGGTCGTCCCGGCCCCGGACCCGCTGCGACTCGCGGTCCCGAAGGCGTACGTCGTCCTCGCGGACGGCTGGGAGCCGGGGGAGGAGACGGCGAAGGCGCTCTTCGCCCACTCGCGCGCGGTGCTCGCCCCGTACAAGCGGGTGCGCCGCATCGAGTTCGCCGAGCTGCCGAAGACGGTCTCGGGCAAGATCCGCCGGATCGAGCTGCGCGAGCGTACGGCGAACGGTGAGGGCATCGAGTACGCCGAGGGGGACCTGGGATGAGTCTGTCGTACGCGCACGGCGCCAGCCCCACCGAACTGCTGGGCGACACGATCGGGGCCAACCTGGACCGGGCCGTCGCGACCTGGCCGGAGCGCGAGGCGCTCGTCGACGTGCCGACCGGGCGTCGCTGGACCTATGGCCAATTCGGCGCGGACGTCGAGAGGTTGGCAGACGCGCTGCTGGGCAGCGGGGTCGTCAAGGGCGACCGGGTGGGGATCTGGGCGGTGAACTGCGCCGAGTGGGTGCTCGTCCAGTACGCGACCGCCCGCATCGGCGCCGTCATGGTGAACATCAACCCGGCGTACCGCGCCCACGAGTTGGAGTACGTGCTCAAGCAGGCCGGTATCTCCCTGCTCTTCGCCACGCTGGCCCACAAGACGAGCGACTACCGGGCGATGGTCGAGCAAGTCGCCAGGAACTGCCCGGAGTTGAGGGAGACTGTCTACTTCGGTGACGCGAGCTGGGACGAGCTGATCTCCCGTACGGCGGGAGAGTTGCGCCCGGCGGAGCTGTCCTGCGACGAGCCGGTCAACATCCAGTACACCTCGGGCACCACGGGTTTCCCCAAGGGCGCGACCCTGTCGCACCACAACATCCTCAACAACGGCTACTTCGTGGGCGAGATGATCGCCTACACCGAGCAGGACCGGATCTGCATCCCCGTTCCCTTTTACCACTGCTTCGGCATGGTGATGGGAAACCTGGCGGCGACCTCGCACGGGGCCTGCATGGTGATCCCCGCGCCGTCCTTCGACCCCGCGGCCACCCTCCGCGCGGTCCAGGAGGAGCGGTGCACGTCGCTGTACGGCGTACCGACGATGTTCATCGCCGAGCTCAACCTCCCCGACTTCGCCTCGTACGACCTCTCCACGCTGCGCACCGGGATCATGGCGGGCTCGCCGTGCCCGGTGGAGGTGATGAAGCGGGTCGTCGCCGAGATGAACATGGCCGAGGTGTCGATCTGTTACGGCATGACCGAGACCTCGCCGGTCTCCACCCAGACCCGGCGCGACGACGACCTGGAGCGCCGTACGGGCACGGTGGGGCGGGTGATGCCGCACGTCGAGGTGAAGATCGTCGACCCCGGCACCGGACTCACGGTGGAGCGCGGTACCGCCGGCGAGCTGTGCACCCGTGGCTACAGCGTGATGCTCGGCTACTGGAACGAGCCCGGGAAGACCGCCGAGGCCGTCGACGCCGGCCGCTGGATGCACACCGGCGATCTGGCGGTGATGCGCGAGGACGGCTACGTCCAGATCGTCGGCCGCATCAAGGACATGATCATCCGCGGCGGGGAGAACGTGTACCCGCGCGAGATCGAGGAGTTCCTCTACGGGTACGAGAAGATCGCCGACGTCCAGGTCGTCGGTGTCCCCGACGCCCGCTACGGCGAGGAGATCCTCGCCTGCGTGATCCCGCGCGACCCCGCCGACCCGCCGACCCTGGACGACATCACGGCGTACTGCCGCGACCGTCTGGCGCACTACAAGATCCCGCGCCGGATGGAGATCCTCGGGGAGTTCCCGATGACGGTGAGCGGCAAGGTACGGAAGGTGGAGCTGAGGCAGCGCTACGGGTGAGGAGCGCCCGCACCCCGGCCCGCGGCGCTACGGGGACGGCGCCACGGAGCGGGGTGCGGGCGTCCCCGCCAGCTCGCGCCGCATGCAGACCCGGGGCCAGGTCGCCAGACCGTGGGCGGCCTCGGCCAGCTGGATGGCGCGCAGCCCCGCGGTGAGGTCCGGGTCGGATTCGGCGAGGGGGCGGAAGCCGAGGCGCGTGTAGTACGGCGCGTTCCACGGCACCTCGGTGAAGGTCGTCAGGGTCAGCGCGGTCAGTCCCCGCTCGGCCGCGTCCGCCGCCAGATGCTCGATGAGCAGGCGGCCGATGCCCTGGCGGGCGGCGGCCGGGTGCACCGACACCTGCTCGATGTGGGCGCCCCCGTCGACGGTGTCCGTCAGCAGGTACGCCATCGGGCGGTCGGTCTCGTCGACGGCCACCCAGGCCCGGCCGGCACGTCGGTAGCCGTCCAGGACGTCCAGCGGCAGGGGCTCGTCGTCGGCGATGACCGCCATGCCGAGGGATCGGAAAGGTTCGCCCGCGGCCCGCTCGATGTCCTGGAGCAGCGGGAGTTCGGCCGGTGCGGCCGCTCGGATGCGCATGGTCCAGTATGGCGCGCGCTCAGTCCGAGCCGCCGCCCCCTCCGCCCTCGCCCGCGCCCCAGCCGTCGCCGCCGCCGAACCAGCCGCGCCCCGTGGCGTAGCCGTCCGTCCCGCCGCCCTGGCCCAGCAGCCCGCCGTCGCGCGAGAAGCGCGGAAGGAAGAGGGCGAGTGCCGGGTCGCCGTAGAGGGCGACGTACAGCAGGACCAGATTGCCGTCCGTCACCTCGCGACGATGCGCGGGCAGCGGGTGCCGCTCCCGCAGCCCGGCGAGCAGCCGGCGGGCGGCGCGGGGCGTGGGCGGGAGGAAGAGCAGAGCGGACGCGATGACGGTGGGCACGGCGCCGAGGCCGAGCGCCAGGGCGAGCCCGGCACCGGACGGGCGGGTGATCAGCAGGCCCGCCGCCACCGTCGCCACCGCGCAGACCAGCAGCACGCGGGCGACGCGCAGCCGGCCGTAGGGGCGGAGGAGCCCCGCCCGGCCGAGTTCGGCGCGCAGCGCGTCGACGGCCCGCCTCGCCCTGGGCTGGGAGGCCAGCACGCGTATCCCCAGGGCTCGGCGCAGCGAGCTGTGCACTCCGAGCTGGACCGGGTCACGGGTCCGGCCGGGCCCGCCGTTGGCCCGAATCGTGCCCTTCCGGCCGGCGGCCACGGCACCGCGCTGGTGCAGTGCGACCAGTGCCACGACGACGACGGCCCGACGCCCGCCCCGGAGCAACGCCAGTGCCTGCGGGGCGAGTTCGGTCCGCTCCGGGCTGCGGGTTCGCAACAGGGAGAGCGCCAGCAGGAGTTGTCCGCAGGACGCGCCGATGAACCACCACGTGTCCGCCCCCATGACGCTCCACCCCCCGAGGTTGTTGTGCCCGCGAGAGCGTGATCGTCACGCGCGAATGGCCGAATTCTGAGGTTCTTTTGAGGGTTTTCCCGCTCCGCGGCCGTCGCCGGACCGCTAGGCGCCGGTGGTGATCAGTTCGTCCGCCGGGGTGTTCACCGGCTGGGGCGTTCCGGTGAGGTCGAGGACGAAGAGCGGGATCCCGAGTTCGTCGGCGCGGGAGCGGGCCTCGGGGGTGTAGCCGGCGAGGGAGAAGAAGACGCTCACCGAGGAGTTGCTGAGCCCGTTCAGCCAGAGGCACTCGACCGCCCGCAGTGCGGCGGGGCGGGTGCTCGGGTCGACCTGGGCGACGAGTCCGGGCGCGCGGAGGTCCACCCCGGACGCGGACCGCTCCTCGGGCTGGACGACGTTCCGGAACCCGAGCCAGCGCAGGTACCCGGCCGACGCGGCGACCGCGTCGCGGGCGGTACGGATGGTCACGGGCCGGAAGGAGGGCCTCGGCGCCGCGGGGTGCGGGGCGGTCGGCGGCAGCGGGATGTGCGTGGGGTAACGCTCGGTGAAGGACCGACTCCGTCCGGCTCCGAGGCCGTGGTGCGCGACGTCGTGGAGGTCGCCGTCCGAGTCGTCGTGGAGGTCGTCCTCCGGGTCGTCTCCGGTCCATATGTCCGCGGTCGGCGCCGCGTCGTCCCCTCCGGCGGCCGGGGGCCCCGGGGCCGCGCCCGGCGCGGGGGCGTCCGTCCCCTCGTCGGCGCGCGCGCCCGGAGGGTCGGCCGCCGGTGTCTCGGCGCGGGGGCCGGTGTCCGTACCGTCCGGCCGCGTCCCAGGGGCGGTGCGGGCGTCGGATCCGAGCGGGCCGGGCGTCGGGCCGGAGGCCCTGTCCGGGCGGCGTTCGCCCCTCGGGCCCGGGCTCGGCGGCTCCGGAAGCGCCCGGGCCGGGCCCGGGATGCCGGGCAGCGAACCGCCGTCGCCGAAACCCGCCTCGCGGACCGGGACGCGCAGGACCGTACCGCAGGTGCAGCCCAGCTCCGGGTGGGGCCACTCGTCCTCGCGGCCGCAGGAGACACAGCGCACCGCGACCCATTCGTCCGTCCAGTTGCGGTGCGTGACCGGCTCGCCCGTCGCCCCGGGGATCACCGGTGGCACCACCGGCGTCCCGCAGGCGCACGGGAAGACCGGCGCCGCGTACGGCTGCGTACGGAGGCATTCCGGGCAGCGCACCGGTACCGACTCACCCACACCGAACCCCACGCCGAACCCCCTGTCTTCCCGCCCCCATCGTCCACCAATCCGCCACGGGAAGGGAGGGACTTCGGCCAACGTCCGAGCCCGGTCCCTTGACGGCCCTCGACCCCCCGACCTACATTGCTTCCACATAGTAGAACAATACTTCCGCAATACGGAAACGGACGCCGGGATGGTGGGCGACCCGTTTCCGCCTGGCCGAAGCAGGAGCCCTCCCATGCCTCGTATGACCGCCGCCGCAGCGGCCGTTGAGATCCTCAAGCGCGAAGGCGTCACCAACGCGTTCGGCGTGCCCGGCGCGGCGATCAACCCCTTCTACCGCGAGCTCAAGAACGTCGGCGGAATCAGCCACACGCTCGCCCGCCACGTCGAGGGCGCGTCCCACATGGCCGAGGGCTACACCCGTGCCAAGGCCGGCAACATCGGTGTCTGCATCGGTACCTCCGGCCCGGCCGGCACCGACATGATCACCGGCCTGTACTCCGCGATCGCGGACTCGATCCCGATCCTGTGCATCACCGGCCAGGCCCCGGTCTCGAAGCTCCACAAGGAGGACTTCCAGGCCGTCGACATCGCCTCGATCGCCAAGCCGGTCACCAAGGCCGCCACGACGGTCCTCGAGGCCGCCCAGGTCCCGGGCGTCTTCCAGCAGGCCTTCCACCTGATGCGCTCCGGCCGTCCCGGCCCGGTCCTCATCGACCTGCCGATCGACGTCCAGCTCACCGAGATCGAGTTCGACCCGGAGACGTACGAGCCGCTGCCGGTCTACAAGCCGCAGGCCACCCGCGCCCAGGCCGAGAAGGCCCTGCGGTTCCTGCTGGAGTCCGAGCGTCCGCTGATCGTCGCCGGCGGCGGCATCATCAACGCCGACGCCTCCGACCTGCTGGTCGAGTTCGCCGAGCTGACCGGCGTCCCGGTCATCTCCACCCTGATGGGCTGGGGCACCATCGCGGACGACCACGAGCTGAGCGCCGGCATGGTCGGCGTCCAGACCGCGCACCGCTACGGCAACGCGACCTTCCTCGAGTCGGACTTCGTCCTCGGCATCGGCAACCGCTGGGCCAACCGCCACACCGGTTACAACATGGAGGCCTACACCAAGGGCCGGAAGTTCGTCCACGTCGACGTCGAGCCCACCCAGATCGGCAAGATCTTCGCCCCGGACTACGGCATCGCCTCCGACGCCAAGGCCGCGCTGGAGCTCTTCATCGAGATCGCCAAGGAGCTCAAGGCCGAGGGCAAGCTCCCGGACTTCTCCGCCTGGGCCGCCTCCGCGCAGGACCGCAAGGCCACCCTGCAGCGCCGCACGCACTTCGAGAACGTCCCGATCAAGCCGCAGCGCGTGTACGAGGAGATGAACAAGGCCTTCGGCCCGGAGACGCGCTACGTCACCACCATCGGCCTCTCCCAGATCGCCGCCGCGCAGTTCCTGCACGTCTACAAGCCGCGCCACTGGATCAACTGCGGCCAGGCCGGCCCGCTCGGCTGGACCATCCCGGCCGCCATCGGTGCCGCCACCGCGGACCCGGAGACCCCGATCGTCGCGCTGTCCGGCGACTACGACTTCCAGTTCATGATCGAGGAGCTGGCGGTCGCCGCCCAGCACAAGGTCCCCTACGTCCACGTCCTGGTGAACAACGCCTACCTGGGTCTGATCCGTCAGGCGCAGGGCAACCTGGGCATCAACTTCGAGGTCAACCTCGAGTTCGAGAACATCAACACCCCGGAGATCGGCGTCTACGGCGTCGACCACGTCAAGGTCGCCGAGGGCCTGGGTGTCAAGGCGATCCGAGTCACCGACCCGGAGAAGCTGGGCGAGGCGTTCGAGGAGGCCAAGAAGCTGGCCGTCGAGCACCAGGTCCCGGTCGTCGTCGAGGCCATCCTGGAGCGCATCACCAACATCGCGATGAGCAAGACGGTCGACATGAGCGACGTCACCGAGTTCGAGGAGATCGCGACCGAGCCCGGTCACGCTCCGACGGCGATCAAGGCCCTGAAGGTCTGATCAGTCGCCAGAGGTGACGGCCCCCGCTCCGAGAGCACCGGAGCGGGGGCCGCTCCACGCCCGCGTGCCCTGTGCGGGCACACGCTGCGCCCCCTCGCCCTGCGCCCGCACCAGCGTCGCCCCCGCCTCCGTCCAGTCGTACAGGACGGACCTCCCCGCCCGTCTCCGCCGTACGAGCCGGGCGTCGAGCAGCACCTTCAGATGTCGCCCCACCGAGCCGAGCCCCTGCCCCGTCAGCGCCACCAACTGGCTGGTGGACTTGGGGGATTCGAGTCGTACGAGCACCCCGGCCCGTGCGCTCCCCAGCAGCGCGCCGAGCGCCTCGGGGACGGCCGGGCCCTCCGCGTCGGCCAGGGCTCCCGCGCAGGGGTAGACGATCGCGAAGCGCTCCGCGCCCTCCCACGACACCCATCCCCGGCTCGGCGTCACCGGCACGAAGAACAGGCGTCCGCCCGCGACCGATCTCGGCGGGAAGTCACGGGTGTTGACCTGGAGCCGTCCTTCGCCGAGCCAGCGCGTCCGCCCCGGCGACAGCTCGTCGAGCGCCGTCGCCCACCCGCCCGCGGTCAACCGTGCCGTACGGGCCACCACATCGGCCTCCAGGACGCGCCGGCGCCGTGGCCAGGTCGGCAGGACCGTCTCCCGCCACACCCAGGCGAGCAACTCCGCCATCCGGTACGGCAGATCGGTCGCCGACGCCAGCGGCTCGGGGACCGGACCGCCCAACGAGACCGCCAGATCCGCCACCGCCGCCGAGGGCGGGGTCTCCCGGATCCGGGCCAGCTCCTCCTCGAAGGACGGCTCGCCCTCGCCCAGCGGAGTGGGGGTCACGAAGTCCGCGTTCCACGCGGTCCCGAGCGCGGCGCGCACCAGCAGGGCGTCGAGCGGCTCGGCCGCCAGCCGTTTCCGGTAGGCGGGCAGACGGTCCGCCAGCCACGCGCTCTCGCCCGGGTGGGCCGGCGCCGGCAGGTCCAGCGCCTGCAGCGCGGCGATGGTCTCGGCCAGCGGGGACACCAGGAACCGACTGCCCGCGAGCGCGTCGGCGTCGATCTGCCACCAGCCCATGTTTCGCCTCCCCACGA
Source organism: Streptomyces sp. NPDC059567 (assembly GCF_042735655.1). NCBI lineage: Bacteria > Bacillati > Actinomycetota > Actinomycetes > Kitasatosporales > Streptomycetaceae > Streptomyces > Streptomyces sp. NPDC059567. The sequence goes on from NZ_JBHWBS010000057.1 coordinate 32,304, forward strand.
AACAGTACCGGCGTCCCGTCACGCCCTCGGAGACTGCGCGCCATGCGTAGCTATCAGGAGCTGTTCCGCACACCGGAGTTCACCCCGCTCTTCCTCACGGCGGCCGTCCAGGTCGCGGCCCAGACGGTGGCCGGTCTGGGTCTCGCCACGCTCGTCTTCCGGTCGACGGGCTCCCCGTTCCTCTCCGCGCTCGCCCTCTTCGGCCCCGCCCTCGCCCAGGTCCTCGGCGCCACGACGCTCCTCTCGGCCGCCGACCGTCTGCCGCCGCGCGCCGCCCTGGCCGGCATCGCGCTGGTCTTCGCCCTCGGTACGGCCGCCCAGGCCGTTCCCGGGCTGCCGACGGGCGCGGTGTTCGCACTGCTCCTGGTGCAGGGCCTCGTCGGCTCCGTGGGCGGCGGCGTGCGCTACGGACTCCTCGGCGAGATCCTCCCCCGGGCGGGCTATCTGCTCGGCCGCTCGGTGATGAACATGGCCGTCGGCGTCTGTCAGATCGCCGGGTTCGCGACCGGCGGAGTGCTGGTGGCGACGCTCTCGCCGCGCGGGACGCTGCTGATCGGCGCCGCCCTCCATCTCGCCGCTGCGCTCCTCGCCCGCCTCGGCCTCTCCCGCCGCGAGCCACGCTCCGACGGCCGGGCCTCGGCCGCCGAGACCTGGCGCACCAACGCGCGCCTGTGGTCCTCGCGCCCGCGCCGGCTCGTCTATCTCGCCCTCTGGGTCCCCAACGGGCTGATCGTCGGCTGTGAATCGCTCTTCGTCCCCTATGCCCCCGAGAGCGCAGGGCTGCTCTTCGCCTGTGCCGCGCTCGGGATGCTGGCCGGGGACACCGTCGTCGGGCGTTTCCTGCCGAGGAAGCGGCGGGCCCGGCTCGGCCCGCCGCTCCAGATGCTGCTGGCAGCCCCGTACCTGCTCTTCGTACTCGATCCGGGGCTGCCGCTCGCCCTGGTGGCGGTGATGGTGTCCGCCGTGGGCTACAGCGCGAGCCTGCTCTTCCAAGAGCGGCTGCTGGCCCTGGTGCCGGACGAACTCAGCGGTCACGCGCTGGGGCTGCACTCCTCGGGGATGCTGGCGCTCCAGGGGCTGAGCGCGGCGCTGGCCGGCGCTGTCGCCCAGGTCACCTCACCCGCGGTGGCGATGACGGTGCTCGCCGCCGCCTCGCTGGCGGTCAGTGGGGCGCTGGTGCTCACCGAGGGGCCTTCGAGCGGACCACGACCGTCTCCTCGCAGGGCCCGTCGGCGAACAGCTTGAGCGTCTCCACCTCGTCCTTGTCGGCGGTCAGCCCCCAGCGCAGCTTGGTGCCCAGCCACTCGGCGACGTAGCGGCAGTACTGGGAGGAGGACGACGGGACCCAGCCGGCGGGGTCCCGGCCGGCCTTGTCCTTCTGGCTGCGGGTGGTGACGGCGACGAGGGTGCCGGGGGAGCCGAGGTCGTTGGCGAACTGCTCACGCCGGGCCGTGGTCCAGCCGGAGGCGCCCGACTCCCACGCCTCGTTGAGGGAGACGACGTGGTCGACACGGAGGGCCGCGGGGTCCGTGACGGTCTGGCCGTGTCGGGTAGCCCCGTGTCCTCTCGGACGCCGGGGCCCCCTCAGAACCGGACGTGCGACTTTCATCGCATCCGGCTCAAGCAGGCCACTAGGACTGCGCATTATCCACCTTCTCTGGATCGCGATGGCGGTCAGCGGCATGGTGTTGCCGATGACATTCGGCATGGATGAGTACGAGGTTGGTCGTCTTGTTTGAGCCCCCACGGCTTCGGTGAACCAGGTGATGCCTGTGGATCGTCCGGGATTTGGCCTGGAACCAATTGGCCCACTCCCGTACGGAGTCTGGTTCGTAACCAGCTCCGTCGATCAAGTCCTGCCCGCACAGCGGACACAGACCCTTCTGCCGTGCGGCCAGGTAGACGTTTGCTCCGTCGACCTGTGGATGCACGCGCTTTCGGGTTCGGCTGGCCCAGTAACTTTCGAGGCTCGGGTCATCCTTGGATGCCGTTCCCTTAACAGGGGTGTGCCTCGTGATGTTGGTCCAAGCGAACTTACACAGGTACTTCCCGGTCTCCTTGTCCCCGAAGATCCAGCGATCCTTCCTCGTCGGGTAGAGGAACTTTCCCCAGTACTTGTCCAGGATCCATTGTTTGGACTTTCTTGGATGGCGCCTCACGGCCCACCTCCACAGACGCTTCCACACGTAGTGGTCCAGGGATGAGAAGATCTCTGAGGAGACCGCACCCCTGTAGTAGGTGGACCAGCCCTTGATCATCGGATTGAGGCGTTTAACGACCTCTTCGGTCGGGGCCTGGCACAGGGATCGTGCCGTTTCCCTTACCTTTTCGATGATCCGCTTTACGGCTTCCTTGTTAGGTTTGATCAGCGTCTTTCCGGAGTACTTCCTGACGTTGAACCCCAGGAAGTCAAATCCTTCTTCGAGGTGGACCACCTGGGTCTTGTCCTCGTTGAAGGTGAGTCCCTTCGGTCCGAGCCATTCAGCAAGCTTCCTCTTGACGTTCCAAGCGTCTTCTTCCGTCCTGCAGAACACGACGAAATCGTCCGCGTACCTGATCGTGCGAGGCGACCGCAAGCGTTCATTGCGGCCAGCGTCAGGGCGACAGCCGGCCGCTTCTTCCATGCCGTGCAGGGCCACGTTGAGCAACAGGGGGCTGATCACTCCACCTTGAGGCGTGCCCGCCTCCGTTGGGGCGAACTTTCCTCTGTCCATGACTCCTGCTTTGAGCCATCGCCGGATGGCTTCCCTCGCTGGGAAGTCTCCGATGGCCTCCAAGAGCCGATCATGGTTGATTCGGTCGAAGGCGCTTGCCAGATCGGCATCGAGCACCCATGCCCGCCTGGCTTGGCGGGATGAGGTGATCCGGAAGATCTGCTCAATTGCATCGTGGCAGCTTCGTCCGGGCCTGAAGCCGTAGCTCCCCGCCTCGAAGCGCGCCTCCCATTCAGGTTCGAGTGCATTCTTCACTCTCGCCTGTTGCACGCGGTCCCTGATGATTGGGATTCCGAGTGGCCGCGTCATTCCACTGGCCTTGGGAATGTAGACCCGACGTACGGGCATGACACCTTGTGCTGGATCTTTGCTGATGGATCTAGCCAGTCTTCCCTTGCCCGCAGGCTTGAGGACTGTCTCGCCATCGATTCCAGCAGTACGTCTTCCAGTGCTCGTCTGGGTCACCCTCTTAACGCTTTGCAGCGTGTTTGAGTGTGATCGCAGCATGAGCTTCTGAAGGTTTCGGACCTTCTTGAGGTCTCCGTCTTGCGCAGCCTTGAAGATCCTCTGTCGAAGTCGCCTTACGTTGCGCTCGGTCCTGACCCAGTCAACGCTGTGCCAGTAAGAGGCATCGCCTGAGGTTCCGTTCCCCGAGAGCGACTCGCCGGTTTCCTCTACCTGAGCTTCAGTCTCCAATTCGTCACCTCCCGGTATCTAACTTGCGCCTCAGCTATTGCTGCTTCACTGATTCTCTTCAAAGGCCCACCTGACCCGCGTGGGCTCCCTTTCGGGCCGGAACATAGTGTCCGTATCTGCCGGGTTATATGTGGCGGGTGAGGCCCCGGGCTCCACATTTTCCCCTGAGCTTTCGCTCTAGCAGCATTTGCTTCTCGGGTCGTCCTGCGCCCGCAAGGGGTTTCGGCCTTCGTTACCTCTGGCTTACCAGCTGCCGCTGGACCCTTACGGGGTTGTCGTGTTCCGCTCCTATCAGATGTGTCCGAAGGAGGGCGCCTCCTATACCCCGGGACCGATGGTGATCGCACCCTTCTGACTACGGAAGAAGGGCCATCCGAAGCTTTTCAGCTCCAGGTCCTCTTACGCGCCGCCGAATTCAAACCATTGCGGCGCAAACTCTCTGACGAGGCCTCATCGGAGGTTCACTTGCGTTCGCCCTTTTCGGACTTCCCCTCTGCCTGTTGTCCACGATGGCCCGTGGACTCTTGGGCTTTCTATGTCAGTCGGCTTAGCACGGTCTCGTTACCAAGACCGCACCCGACCTAGGGGACCGGCTGTATTGATCACTTAGCCGGAGGCGGTCCCGTCCTCTAGGACCGCCCGCTGATGAGGAGCGACTTCACGCCGCACCGTAGTACGAGGTCCACCTGCCGCCCGTGAGGGTGCACCCGGGGCCGGTCTTCGGGGCGTCGACGGCCTCCGCCAGCAGGACCTCGGCGCGGGTGTCGCAGCCGTCGGCGGCGTCGAGCCCCTTGTTCCAGTGGGGGAAGGCGGACACCTTGTAGCCGGCGGGCTTCTCGGCCGCCTCGGTGAGGTCGGCGAGCGCGTCGGGGAAGAGGGCCACGTTCGCGGAGAGCGCCGGGGAGGGCACGGCGAGGGGGGACAGGATCAGCGCGAGCGGAGCCAGGCCCCGCACCAGGTTCTTGATCATGTACGAGTGGATAGCGGCGGGGGAGGGGCGCATGGGGGGAGGAGCAGGGTGCGCTCGCCCGTGCGGGTGTGGATCTTCACCGCAGAAACGATGCGCTGTGGCGAGCGGGGTGGACGCATGCGAAAGAGCGCGGAACCAGGGACCGTAAACCTGGTTCCGCGCTCTCGTTGTGCCCGCCCGACGGTGCGAGGCTGGCGCGACAGGACGTTCGCGCCGCCGGGCGGAGTCTTGGGGGGAGGTGGGGCGTTGGGACCGCGGCGGTGACGACGGGCTGCCCGGGGATCCCTTCCTTCAGGTCAAGAAGGGGCCCGGTCCGCCCTTACCACCGCACTGGCTCGCACACCGCCGCGGTCCTCACGCTGTCCGTTCCGCCGGCCACCCCTCATCCGGGCCGTCGGTCCGGACGGCGTACGGCAGCTGACCTCCCGTCAAGTGCCGTACGCGGTCTGGAATCCGTGTCGAGATCAGTCCTCGCGCAGGGCGCGGACCGCCTCCTCCACGCGCTTGCCGTAGTCCGCGTCGGCGGCGGCGAAGTGCGCGATGTTCTTCTCGACGACGTCCTCGCGGGAGACCTGGGAGAGGCCACCGGCGATGTTCGCGATCAGACGCTTCTTCTCGTCCTCCGACATCAGGCGGTAGAGCTCACCGGCCTGGAAGAAGTGGTCGTCCTTGGCGTGCTCGGGCGCCGCGTGGGTGCCGGTCCAGCCGTGGATCGCCAGCGGCGCCGAGAGCGCCTCGTCGGTCTGGGACGGACCGGCGTACGAGTTGGGCTCGTAGTTCTTGTCGTGGCGCGAACCCTGACGGGTGGCCATGAAGCCGTCGCGGCCGTAGTTCTCGGCCACGGTCGCCTTCGGGGCGTTCACCGACAGCTGGGTGTGGTTGACACCGAGGCGGTAGCGGTGGGCGTCCGCGTAGGCGAAGAGGCGGCCCTGGAGCATCTTGTCCGGCGAGGGACCGATGCCCGGGACGAAGTTGTTCGGGGAGAACGCGGCCTGCTCGACCTCGGCGAAGACGTTGTCCGGGTTGCGGTCGAGGACCAGACGGCCCACGCGCTGCAGCGGGTAGTCGCTGTGCGGCCACACCTTGGTGAGGTCGAACGGGTTGAAGCGGTACTCCGCGGCCTCGGCGGCCGGCATGACCTGGACGTACAGGGTCCACGAGGGGTTCACACCGCGCTCGATGGCCTGCAGCAGGTCGGTCTGGTGCGAGTTGGCGTCCTGGCCGACGAGCTCGGCGGCCTGCTCGGCGGAGAGCGAGCGGATGCCCTGGTTCGTCTTGAAGTGGTACTTGACGAAGAAGGCCTCGCCCGCCTCGTTGGTCCACTGGTAGGTGTGCGAACCGTAGCCGTTCATGTGACGGTACGAGGCCGGGATGCCGCGGTCGCCCATGAGCCAGGTGATCTGGTGCGTCGCCTCGGGGGCGTGCGCCCAGAAGTCCCAGACGTTGTCCGGCTCCTGCTTGCCCGTGAACGGGTCACGCTTCTGGGAGTGGATGAAGTCGGGGAACTTGATCGGGTCCTTGATGAAGAACACCGGGGTGTTGTTGCCGACGAGGTCGTAGTTGCCCTCTTCGGTGTAGAACTTCAGCGCGAAGCCGCGCGGGTCACGGACGGCGTCCGCGCCACCGAGCGAGTCGGCCACGGTGGAGAAGCGGAGGAAGGTCTCGGTCCGCTTGCCGACCTCGGAGAGGAAGGAGGCCTTCGTGAAGCCGGTGACGTCGTCGGTGACCTCGAAGTAGCCGTACGCGCCGGAGCCGCGGGCGTGCACCACACGCTCCGGGATCCGCTCACGGTTGAAGCGCGCGAGCTTCTCCAGCAGGTGCTGGTCCTGGAGGAGGATGGGGCCACCGACGCCGGCGGTGGCGGAGTTCTGGTTGTCGGCGACGGGGGCGCCGGACTCGGTCGTAAGCACGCGCTTCGACATCGTGACCTTCCGTACGGGAGCTGCACTGCTGGGGTGCTCTGGAGCGTAAATACGCCCGGAACGAGACGTCAACAGTTTGTTGAAAATGAAGTGTGGTGTTCCGGACGGCGACGGCGCCTGGGCGCGACAGGACAGTTGTCAGCGCCGCCGCCGTCCGGAAATCAGGGCCCCGCTACGGGGCGGGGGTCAGACCTGCTGGCCGGAGAGGCGCTCGACGGCGCGCAGCAGGGCCGAGTGGTCCAGGCCGCCGTCGCCCTGCGCGCGCAGGGAGGCGACGAGCTGGGCGACGACGGCACCGACCGGGAGGGCCGCGCCGACGTTGCGGGCGGCGTCGGTGACGATGCCCATGTCCTTGTGGTGCAGGTCGATCCGGAAGCCGGGCTTGAAGTCCCGGTTCAGGAAGTTGTCCTTCTTGCGGGTCAGGACCGTGGAGCCGGCCAGACCGCCGTTGAGGACGTCCAGGGCGGCCTGGAGGTTCACGCCGGACTTCTCCAGGAAGACCACGGCCTCGGCGCACGCCTGGATGTTGACGGCGACGATGAGCTGGTTGGCGGCCTTCACCGTCTGACCCGAGCCGTGCGGACCGCACAGGACGATGGTCTTGCCGAGGGCCTCGAGGACCGGCAGGGCCTCGTCGAAGTCGGCCTGCTCGCCACCCACCATGATCGACAGGACGGCCTCGATGGCGCCTGCCTCGCCGCCGGACACCGGGGCGTCGATGACGCGGATGCCCTTCTCGGCGGCGTTCTTGGCGAGGTCGATCGAGGTCTGCGGGGTGATCGACGACATGTCGATGATCAGCGCGCCCTGCTTGGCGTTCTCCAGGATGCCCTCGGGGCCGTAGGAGATGGCCTCGACCTGCGGGGAGGCGGGCACCATCGTGACGACCACGTCGGCGTCCTTGACGGCCTCGGCGATCGAGCCGGCGACCGTGCCGCCGGCCGCGGCGAGGCGGTCCAGCTTGTCCTGCTCCAGGGTGAAGCCGGTGACGGAGTAACCGGCCTTGATCAGGTTCTCGGACATGGGCGAGCCCATGATGCCGAGGCCGATCCACGCAATCGTCGGGCGGGTGGGCTGGGAGGAATCAGCGAGGTTGCTCATTGGGGGTACCTCTCGGGGTTGTGCGATGTCAGGGGGAGCTGACGCCCGGCTCGGGCGGACGGGGGTGTCCGCCCCCGTCCGGTGTCAGCGCGCGGCGCGGGCCTCGGCCGGGAGCCACTCGAAGGACGCGGCGGCGTCGGCGGCCTTGTACTCCAGGCCGACCCAGCCGTCGTAACCGGCCTTCCTGAGCTCGTCGAGGAGCTGCTCCAGCGGCAGGTCGCCCGTGCCCGGCGCGCCACGGCCCGGGTTGTCGGCGATCTGGACGTGACCGGTCTTGTCGGCGTACTGCGCGATGACCTGGCTGACGTCCTCGCCGTTCATCGACAGGTGGTAGATGTCGAGGAGGAACTTGGCGTTGCCGAGCCCGGTCGCCTGGTTGACCTTGTCGACGATCTCGATCGCGGAGGGGGCGCTCACCAGCGGGTAGAGCGGTGACTCCGGCTTGTTCAGGGTCTCGACCAGCAGGATCGCGCCGATCCGGTCGGCCGCGCGGGCCGCCAGGACCAGGTTCTCCAGGGCGAGGGCGTCCTGGATCTGCGGGTCGACGCCTTCCACGCGGTTGCCGTAGAGCGCGTTGAGCGCCTTGCAGCCCACCGAGGCGGCGAAGTCGGCCGCCACCTCGATGTTGGCGCGGAAGCGGTCCGACTCCTCACCCGGTACGGAGAGGGCGCCGCGGTCGGGGCCGGGCAGTTGGCCGGCGTAGAAGTTCAGGCCCACCAGCTGGGTGCCGGCGTCGTCCAGAGCCTTCTTGAGCGCGTCGAGCTCGCTCTGGTCGGGGGTGGCGGTGTCGATCCAGGGCCACCACAGCTCGACCGCGGTGAAGCCCGCCGCGGCGGCGGCCGCGGGGCGCTCCAGGAGCGGGAGTTCCGTGAAGAGGATCGACAGGTTCACATCGAAGCGCTGGTCCGTGTATCCCATGAGGGGCGGCGCTCCTTCCGTATTGCGGAAGTAAGTTTCTGTCTGACGGAATGTTGCAAGCGGGGCGCCCCGCGTGTCAAGAGGGTCCGGCAGCTCAGGGCTGCCGTCGGCCGACTCCCGGCCAGTAGCGTGGGGGCATGGTGCGTTTGAAAGTGGAGTTCACGACCGAGCCGTTCGACCTCGACGAGGCGCCGGCCCACGCGGTCGTGGCCCGTGAGGTCATCCAGGCGGCCCAGCTGGACGCGGTGGATGTCGGCCCCTTCGGAAACACGGCGGAAGGGGGCGCCGACGCGGTGCTGACCGCCGTGGACGCGCTGCTGCGCAAGTCCCTGGCGGCCGGCGCGACCCGTGTCTCCCTCCAGGTCAATGTGATCGGGGAGGAGTCGTGATCGAACATCCGCTGATCGCCGCGGTGAAGCCGCTGGTCGACGCGATGGGTGCGGAGATACTCGGCCCCGAGCAGGCCGAGCGCGACGATGTGGTGCTCGCCTGGGAGGGGGAGGACGTCCTCGCCGTCCGTCTGCCGCAGCTCTCCGACTCACTGGATCACATTCTCGCCGCGATGGAGCGCAGGCACGGGATGCCACTGGCCGAGCTGGACCGCAAGACCAAGCAGGAGGCGGTCCGGATGCTCGAGGCGCGCGGCGCCTTCTCGGTGCGGCACGGGGTGGAGACGGTGGCCGGGGCACTCGGTGTCTCCCGGTTCACCGTGTACAACTACCTGAACCGGGAGACCGCCCTGAGCAGGGAAAAGGCCCCCAGGGAGGGGTAGTTGATCATGGTTGGCCACAAGCCGTCGTCCAGATGTCGGGACGACGGCTTTTGTGTCACCGAGTTTTCAACAAAGTGTTGACGTGGTGTTGCGGGAGGGCGTTAGCTATCCGCAGCCCGTCCGACGCACAGCGAAAAACAGCCACGGAGGCTTCCCGTGACTTCAGGTACGACACCGGGTCTGACCCGGTTCAACACCTCGGCGGACAGCGACGCTGTCGCCGCGCTCCACGAGGTGTGCTCCAGCTCGGCGTGGGGGAGCAAGCTTCTCGCCCAGCGCCCGTACGCCACCGTCGAAGCCCTCTTCCTCGCCAGCGACGCCGCCATGGCCGAGCTGACCGCGGAGGATCTGGCCGAGGCGATGGCGGGCCACCCGCCGATCGGTCGTCCGAAGGCAGGGGACCCGACCTCCTCCCGCGAGCAGAGCGGGATGGCCGGGGCCTCCGAGGAGCTCAAGGCCGAGATGCTCGAACTCAACCTGGCCTACCAGGACGCGTTCGGTCATGTCTTCCTGATCTGCGCGACCGGCAAGACCGGTGAGCAGATGCGCGACGCGGTCCGTGAGCGGATCGAGAACTCGCCCGAGCAGGAGCGGGAGATCGTCCGCACCGAACTGGGCAAGATCAACCGCATCAGGCTGACCCGTCTCGTAGAGCGCGCAGAGAACGAGGAAGAGAACGCATGAGCACCGACACCACCGCTTCGGTGTCCACCCACATCCTGGACACCAGCATCGGCCGCCCCGCCGAGGGCGTGGCCATCACGCTCGCGGCCCGCAGCGGCTTCGACGCGCAGTGGGTCACGCTCGGTGGCTCCGCCACCGACGCGGACGGGCGCTGCAAGGACCTGCCGGCCCTGCCGGAGGGCACCACCCACGTACGTCTCGACTTCGAGACCGAGGCGTACTTCTCCAAGAAGCAAGCCGAGGCGCAGCAGGACGCCCCCCGCGTAAGGGACAGCGGTGCGTTCTTCCCGGAAGTGGCGATCACGTTCGCCGTCAACCCGGGCGAGCACTACCACGTACCGCTGCTGCTCAACCCGTTCGGCTACTCCGTTTACCGAGGGAGCTAGCAGACATGCCCACGATTCTCGGCCAGAACCAGTACGGCAAAGCAGAGAACCGCGTCGTCAAGATCACGCGGGACGGCGCCACCCACCACATCAAGGACCTGAACGTCTCCGTCGCCCTCTCCGGCGACCTCGACGACGTCCACCTCACGGGCTCCAACGCCCACTGCCTGCCCACCGACACGACCAAGAACACCGTGTACGCCTTCGCCAAGGAGTACGGGATCGAGTCGGCCGAGCAGTTCGGCATCCACCTGGCGCGTCACTTCGTGACCAGCCAGGAGCCGATCCACCGGGCGCGCATCCGGATCGAGGAGTACTCGTGGGAGCGGATCGCCAGCTCCGACGCCAACTCCAAGTTCATCGGCTCGGACGAGGTCAACCACTCCTTCGCCCGCAAGGGCCAGGAGACCCGCGTCACCCAGATCACGTACGACGGTGAGAAGTGGGAGGTCATCTCCGGCCTCAAGGACCTCATCGTCATGAACTCCACCAACTCGGAGTTCTGGGGCTACATCAAGGACAAGTACACGACGCTCCAGGAGGCGTACGACCGCATCCTGGCCACGCAGGTGTCCGGTCGCTGGCGGTTCAACTGGACCGACGACGAGCAGCGGATGCCCAACTGGGAGAAGTCCTACGCCCAGACCAGGCGTCACATGCTCGAGGCCTTCTCGGAGACGTACTCGTACTCGCTGCAGCAGACGCTGTACCAGATGGCCACCCGGATCATCAACCACCGTTCGGAGATCGACGAGGTCCGCTTCTCGCTCCCGAACAAGCACCACTTCCTGGTGGACCTGGAGCCCTTCGGGCTCAAGAACGACAACGAGGTCTACTTCGCCGCCGACCGCCCCTACGGCCTCATCGAGGCCACGGTGCTGCGGGACGGAGCCACGGCGCAGATCCCGGTCGACATGACCAACCTCTAAGCGGCACCTCGTGGCCGCCCCCGCCCGCCCGCAGTCGGGCGGGGGCCGCCACCACCGGAGGGACCTACCCATGGCACAGCCCGCATCGGGGCCGGCATCCGCAGAAGGCCCGTGTTCCCCACCGTCGGACACCTCGTCGGCCATCTCCCCGGCCATGTCGACCGACGTCCACCCGGTGGACGAGAAGCTGCCCGCCTCGCGGCTCGTCCCCGCCGCGCTCCAGCACATCGCCGCCATGTACGCGGGAGTCGTCACGCCCCCGCTGATCATCGGCCAGGCGCTCGGCCTGGACGCCGCGGGAATGCCCCGGCTCATCGCCGCGAGCCTGCTCATCGCCGGCTGCGCCACCATCCTCCAGACCCTCGGCGCCGGCCGCTTCGCCGGAAACCGGCTCCCGTTCGTCAACGCCGCCTCGTCCGCGGGCATCGCGCCGATGCTCGCCATCGCCGAGACCAGCGCCCCCGGCCACCAACTCCCCGCCATCTACGGCGCGGTGATGGTCGCGGGAGTCTTCTGCCTCGCCGTCGGCCCCTTCTTCGGCGGCTTCCCCACCTCCGCCTTCGCCCAGAACGTCGGAGTGGTCTCGCTGACCCGGGTCCGCTCCCGCTACGTCGTCGCCGTCGCGGGGTGCGCCCTGCTCGTCCTCGGCGCCTTCCCGGTCCTCGGCGCGGTCGTGTCGATGGTCCCCATGCCGGTCCTCGGGGGTGCCGGCATCGTCCTCTTCGGCTCGATCGCCGTCTCCGGAATCCGTACCCTTTCGGAAGCCGGACTCGACGACAGCTCCAACATCATCCTGGTGGCCGTCGCGCTCGGAGCGGGCATCATCCCGCTCGCCGCGCCCACCTTCTACGCCGACTTCCCGGCCTGGGCACAGACCGTACTCGGCTCCGGCATCAGCGCCGGAGCGCTCGTCGCGGTCACGCTCAATCTTTTCTTCCACCATCTCGGCACCCGGAGCCGTCACACGGCTCCGGCACTCAAATCCTCCTAGGGTCCTGCCGTGCCCACACAACCCCCGAGGAATGAAGGAAGCACCGCCATGGCAGCACCTTCGACTGTCGAACGCATCGTCGTCGAGAACTGTGCGATCGCGACCGTAGACGCCAACGACACCGAGTACGCCACCGGCTACCTCGTCGTCGCCGGCAACAAGATCGAGTCCATCGGAGCCGGCAAGGCGCCCGAGGGCCTGGAGAACGTGGTCCGCCGGATCGACGCCACCGGTCATCTGGTGACGCCCGGTCTGATCAACACCCACCACCACTTCTACCAGTGGATCACGCGGGGTCTGGCCACCGACCACAACCTCTTCAACTGGCTGGTCGCGCTCTACCCGACCTGGGCCCGCATCGACGAGGCCATGGTCCGCGTCGCCGCCCAGGGTTCGCTGGCCATGATGGCCCGCGGTGGTGTCACCACCGCGATGGACCACCACTACGTCTACCCGAAGGGCTCCGGCGACCTGTCCGGTGCCATCATCGGCGCCGCCCGGGACATGGGTGTCCGCTTCACCCTCGCCCGCGGTTCGATGGACCGCAGCGAGAAGGACGGCGGCCTGCCGCCGGACTTCGCCGTCGAGACCACCGAGGGCGCTCTCGCGGCGACCGAGGAGACGGTCAAGAAGCACCACGACGCCTCCTTCGACGCGATGACCCAGGTCGCCGTGGCGCCCTGCTCCCCGTTCTCCATCTCCACCGAGCTGCTCCGGGAAGGCGCCGCGCTCGGCCGCCGTCTCGGCGTGCGGATGCACACCCACGGCTCGGAGACCGTGGAGGAGGAGAAGTTCTGCCACGAGCTCTTCGGCATGGGCCCGACGGACTACTTCGAGTCCACCGGCTTCCTCGGCGAGGACGTGTGGATGGCGCACTGCGTGCACATGAACGACTCCGACATCGAGGCCTTCGCCCGTACGAAGACCGGTGTCGCCCACTGCCCGTCCTCCAACGCGCGGCTGGCCGCCGGCATCGCCCGCGTCCCGGACATGCTGCGCGCCGGCGTCCCGGTCGGCCTCGGTGTCGACGGCACCGCCTCCAACGAGTCGGGCGAGCTCCACACCGAGCTGCGCAACGCGCTCCTCATCAACCGCCTCGGTGCCCACCGCGAGTCCGCGCTCAACGCCCGCCAGGCGCTGCGCCTCGGTACGTACGGTGGCGCCCAGGTCCTCGGCCGCGCCGACAACATCGGTTCTCTGGAGCCCGGCAAGCTCGCCGACTTCGTGCTCTGGAAGATCGACGGCATTGGCCACTCGTCGATCGCCGACCCGGTCACCGCGATCGTGTTCGGCGCCGCCGCGCCGGTGACGGCCTCGTTCGTCAACGGCAAGCAGATCGTCGAGAACAACCGCCTGCTGTTCGCGGACGAAGAGGCGATCGCCCGCGACGCGCGCGCGGAGGCCCAGCGCCTGGCCCGCATCACGGCCCAGGGCTGATCCTCCCCAAGGAGTCCGACCGAGGGGGACGGCCCACGGGCGGTCCCCCCGGGCCCGCGCGGGGGGCGGGGGGGGCCGGACGGGGGGGGGCCCGGCGGGTCGAGGGTGCGCCCCCCCCCGCCGCGGGGGGGGT